>SKKS01000492.1 GCA_007123625.1 Paracoccaceae bacterium | reverse complement strand
GCGAGGTGGTGTTTTCCGCCATTGAGCAGCCGAAATCCGGGGCGGAGTTGCTGGACTTCCGCGAGAAATACCTGTCGTCGGGCGGGACCAAGGGCGCGCTGCCGTCCGAGGGGATGCTGTCTCTCACGCGCGAGGTCAACCCCGACCTTCCCGCCGACCTCAAGGCCCGTATCCTGGACTATTCCCGCCGGGCGTTCACCATTCTGGGGCAGCGCGGCGCGCCGCGCATCGATTTCATGTGCAACCGGAATACCGGCGAGCTGTGGTTCAACGAGATCAATCCGATTCCAGGCTCTTATGGGTTCTTCCTGTGGGAAGCGGCCGAGGTGCCGCTTTTGTACCCCGAACTGATCGCGCATCTGGTGGACGAAGCGATGGGCACGTCAGTCAAACGGTTCGACGATCCCGTGCCGCAGGGTGCGTGGTTGTTGCCGCGCTGAGCCGTGTGCCGCTTCCGGCCCAGATAATAACGCGAAGAACCGACTCACAAGGAAAACGTAGACCGCGCAAACGAAAACGCCCCGGCGATTGTGCCGGGGCGTCGAACATTTTCAGTCTGGTCGTCGCTGCGATCAGAAGCGGAATGCCGCGCCGACATGGCCCGCGACTGCGTTCACACGCTCGCCCGAGGCACCGACGCTGCTGAAGCGCGAATAGGTCAGGCCGGTGCGCAGCATGACGTTGTTTTCCAACAGCTGCTCAACACCAACCCCCAGGCTGACGCCAGCGGAAGTGCGTGTCGTGCCCTGATCGTCACGGACACTGACCGCAGACGGCCCTGCGGACACCGATACCAGTGTGCGGCCTTCATCGCCCATTTTCATGCCGACGCTGCCAAGCAGGGTCAGACCATGACGAAGCGATTCGTTGTTGGCGTTGAAACCGCCGATCCAAGCCGGCGAGTATGCCAGATCTGCGCCATAAACCACGTCGCCCATGTCTGCCTTGTATCCGGCAAAGATGTTGCCGATGGCCCCCGTGGTCGACGAGTCCGACCAGCTTGCACGGCCGACGCCAAGCGCCGCACCGGCGTAGGGGCCGGTCCAGTCAACCTGCGCACGGGGCGCTGGCATGGCGGGAGGAGGCGTCACGCTGACGTCCTGAATCGGTCCCGCCTTACTGGTCATCGACCCTGCCGACACGGCAGGCGCGAAGCCAAGTGCGAAAACCGCTGCGATCATCAGAGGTGTCTTCTTACTGCTCATTACTCTTACTCCAGATTTGCAAACGTGCCCAACATGGAAACGTCTCATCCGCTCCCCGGTTCCCGAACGTCGCACCGAAAACCGGTTGGTTGCGACGCCCCGGACCATAGGTTCGGCCACATCACGCGTCAAACTTCCGGTCACCCGTACAGCGGAAACGCGCGCATGCGTTATCCTTATGCTAGAAAACTTTGGAGCAAAATACAACCAATGAGTGCGCGACGACGATCAGTCGACAGGCGGTTGTGACAATAATGCAGCTTTGGCAATAATGCGCTGCTATGTGCGGCGCAGGTAATACGCGGTGACCGATCCGTCCACAGTTTCCTGCCCCACGAAGTCATGCCCGGACTCGGAACAAAAGTGGGGCACATCGACGACCGCTGCCGGGTCGGTCGCCAGCAGGCGCAGCACTTCCCCCGGTTTCATGGTGCGCAGGTGCTTGCGGGCCTTGAGTACTGGAAGAGGGCACAAAAGCCCGCGCGCATCCAATTCACTTTGCCATTCAGGTCTTTGATGCATGATGCCTCCGTGGAATCTGTTTGCTTGGCCCGGGGCGCGGGGTCAAGGACCGCGCAGGCGCGTGCAGTGCCGGACGCGTCCAGACGTTTTTCCGGCACTACTCAGCCGTTCTCACGCAGGATGACCCCGGCGAGGTAAAGTGAGCCACAGATGAGCACCCGCGCCTGTGGATTTTCTGCCATGATCGCGCCCAGCGCAGCGGCCACATCGGCGGCCTCGGTCGCAACGATCCCGGCGTGGCAGGCGGCGTCTGCGGTCTGGGCGGCGCTCAGGGTTGCGGCCTCGCCCGGGATCGACACCGCGTGCAGCCGCGTGGCGTGCCCGGCCAGCGGGCGCATGAAGCCGCCAACATCCTTGGTGTTCAGCATTCCGCAGATCAGATGCGTGTCGCGCCGCGGCAACCGGTCAAGCGTTGCGGCAATCGCGATGCCCGCCGCCGGGTTGTGCCCGCCGTCGAGCCAGAGCTCCGCCTGCGGGGCGGCATCGAGCAGCGGCCCGGTCCGCAGCCGCTGCATCCGCGCGGGCCATTGTGCGCCGGTCACGGCGGCGTCAGTCCCCGCGCCGTGCCCCAGCAGGCGCAGCGCGGCCAGCGCAGCGCCCGCGTTCATGATCTGGTGCGGGCCGGGCAGATTTGGCAGCGGCAGGTCCAAAAGCCCGGTTTCATCCTGAAAGATCATGCGTCCGTGTTCTTCGGCGACATGCCAGTGCTGGCCGTAAACCGCGAGTGGCGCACCCAGGCGCGCAGCGCAGGCCTCGATCACGTCCAGCGCGGCGTCTTCCTGCGGGCCGACCACGCATGGCACCTCGCGTTTGAGGATGCCGGCCTTCTCGCCCGCGATCTCGGCCAGGGTTTCGCCAAGGTATTGCTGGTGGTCGATGCTGACCGGGGTGATGATGCACAGCGCGGGCCGGTCAACCACATTGGTGGCATCCAGCCGTCCGCCCAGGCCGACCTCGAGCAGGGTGTAGTCGGCGGGCGTGCGGGCAAAGGCCAGCAGCGCGGCGCAGGTGGTGATCTCGAAATAGGTGATGGGCGTGTCGCCGTTGGCGCGTAGGCAATCGTCAAGCACCGACGCCAACGCGTCTTCGGCGATCAGCGTGCCCGCCAGCCGGATGCGTTCATGAAACCGCGCCAGATGCGGCGAGGTATAGGCATGCACCCGCGCGCCGGTCGCCTCCAGACCGGCGCGAATCATCGCCTGGGTGGACCCCTTGCCGTTGGTGCCGGCGATGTGGATGACTGGCGGCAACGCGCGCTCGGGGTGATCGAGGGCCGCCAGCAGCCGCCAGACGCGGTCGAGCGTAAGGTCGATGACCTTGGGGTGGCAGGTCATCATGCGCTCAAGAAGCGCGTCCGAGTGCAGGGTCATGGGCGCCGGGCTCCGGGGTTGGCAGGGGGCAGATTCGCAAGCGAAGGGGGCGCTCGCGCCCCCTCTGCGCGCAAGGGCGCGCATTCACCCCCTGAGGATATTTGTGCACAGGTGAGGGGTCAGGAGGCTTTCGGGTCTTCGGTCGGGGCGGGTGCCGGGGTGGTTTCCGGCGAGGGCGCGGGCAAATCGCCATAAACGGCGGGCGGCGCGCCGGTCAGCATCCGCAGGATCGTCACCAATTCGTCCCGCATATGCTTGCGGTGCGTGACCCGGTCCAGCATCCCGTGTTCCAGCAGGTATTCGGCACGCTGGAACCCCTCGGGCAGTTTTTCGCGGATGGTCTGTTCGATGACGCGCGGCCCGGCAAAGCAGATCAGCGCGTTTGGCTCGGCAATCTGCACATCGCCCAGCATGGCGTAGGATGCAGTCACGCCGCCGGTGGTTGGGTGGGTCAGCACCACGACGTAAGGCAGCCCCGCCTCGCGCAGCATCTGGATCGCGACGGTGGTGCGGGGCATCTGCATCAGTGAGAGGATCCCCTCCTGCATCCGGGCCCCGCCCGCGGCCGAAAACAGCACCAGCGGGCGCTTGCGTGCCACAGCGCGTTCGCTTGCGGCGATGATGGCATTGCCCACATACATGCCCATGGATCCGCCCATGAAGCTGAAATCCTGCGCCGCCACCACCACCGGTGTGCGCAGCATCTCACCCTCGGCGACCAGCATGGCCTCTTTCTCGCGGGTGGCTTTCTGGGCGGCGCGCAGCCGGTCCGGGTATTTCTTCTGGTCGCGGAACTGCAGCGGATCGGCCAGGGGCTCGGGCACCGGCACTTCGGTGAAGATGCCATTGTCGAACAGATGCGCGAATCGTTCGCGCGGGCTGATCGGCAGGTGG
>SKKS01000441.1 GCA_007123625.1 Paracoccaceae bacterium | reverse complement strand
TGATTGTATTTCGCCAACCGGGCGCGAAAGTTTCCGCCGCTGAAACAGTTTTTTTCAGGGTTGGGCCATGATTTGAACACGAATGGCGGCAAAACATCTGGCGAAATATGATACGTAACCAGATATTTGTTCCAAATGGCGTGCAATGAGCCGATATCGGAACCAGGGCGCAAGCCGCGCGCTGTAAATCGGGTCTGGATACGCTGTCATTGGGATCGGCGACACCGAGCCGAGTTGTATAAAAGGAAGTAAAGATGGCTGTAACGATCAACGGTGCTATCGTCCTGAGCAATACCACGCCGGGCGTGACGCCTGAAAGCCAGGGAACGACCTATGCCTTCGACAACGGTGACTTCACCGGCGTTCTCAATGACCTGACCTTCACCGGTAACCTCGACGGCGAATCCATCGGCCCCGGCTCGATGGCGATGGTCGGGGATGTGGAATACACGCTTGTCGGTATCTACGACTTCTTCGCAACGGGAACGACCGTGAACCTTGAATCCGGGGACGAGGCACCGTTTCAAGGCCAGTTCGTCGCGCTAAGGCTCGAAGACCCCGATGGTGACCCGCTCAACCTGCTGGTGCCCGCGAATTCGCTGATCGAAGGCCCCGACACGGGCTGGACCGGCGATCCGGTGAACAGCGTCAATGTCTTCAGCCAACCCACGGACGAGCTGTATATCTACTCGTTTCCGAACGACGAGGGTGAATTCGAAAGCAAGCTCAGCGGCCACGGGGTCGATATCCCGTGCTTCACCGCTGGCACGCTGATCGATACGCAGAACGGCCCCGTTGCGGTGGAAGCGCTTGGCCCGGGCGACTTGGTCCTGACCCGCGACAACGGGTATCTGCCCGTGCGCTGGTGCGGCAGCCGCGCCATTACCGCGGCTGAACTTGCCACCACCGCGGATCTGGCGCCGGTCCTGATCGCCGCTGGCGCGCTGGGAAACAATCTGCCCGAACGCGACACGCGCGTTTCGCCGCAGCACCGGATGCTGGTCACAGGCCCGCGTGCGGAATTGCTTTTCGGCGAACGCGAGGTGCTGGTGCCCGCCGTCCACATGGTCGGCCTGCCCGGCATCACCCGCGCCACGCAGGCGGTGACCTATGTCCACATCATGTTCGAACACCACCAGATCGTCCGCGCCGATGGTGCCTGGAGCGAAAGCTTCCAGCCCGCCGACTGGGCGCTGGACGGGCTGCAGTCCGCGCAGCGCGACGAAGTGTTGCGGCTGTTCCCCGAGCTCGCCTCGGACGAAGGGCGAAAGTCACACACCAGCGCCCGCATGATCCTCAAGCAGCACGAGGCGCAGGCTCTGCTGCACGCCGCCTGAGAACCGCCTTTACCGGGAAACAGAATGCGGCGGCGGACCATGTGTCCGCCGCCCTTTTTCATTCTCCGAACGTATCACGCAGCACAGCGACCGGCCTGTCAGGGCACAGCGACCACCTTGTGAACCTCGTACAGCACCGGCTCAAATCGCGTATAGTGACGCCCCATTTGCTGATGCCTCCGCTGCATCTCGGCGCTGCGCAGCATCGCCTGGAAATCGTCCCGCGCCCGCCAGCGGGAATAATTCGCGATCCGCGTGCGCGCGTCGTTCACATGCAAGGCTGCGCCCAGAAACCCTGGTTGGTGGCGAATGAAATCGTCATACGCCGCTTCCATCAACGCCAACAGGTCCGCGCAATCGGTCGGTGTGGTCTCGAACGTGGACAAGACAGTCTGCCCTGCGAAATCGGTCGAAATCTGTACCATGCTCCCCTCCATGCAGATACGGTGCCCGTGATCGTTACATGAAACGGCCCCCCGAACGAAGGGGTTCCCCAAGACGGCGCGCGCAACGTCAGCTTTCCAGTCGCAATTGTTCGCGAATGAACCCGCCGACCTGTCCAAGCGCCAGGCGCGCCTCGGGCAGCCAGCCGGGGAAAAACTGCCAGACATGTGGAAGGTTGCCCCAGACATCGCAGCGCACCGACACGCCTTCGGCACGCAACCGTTCGGCCATGCGCAGCGCGTCGTCACGCAGGATTTCCGTGCGCGCGGCCTGAATGAACACCGCAGGGCTTTGCGCGAACGCCCCGAACAGGGGGGAAATACGCGGGTCGGATGGGTCCGCGCCATGCAGGATCCGTTCGCGCAGCCGCTCCAGTCGGTCGGCCGGAAGCAGGATTTCGCTGTGCGCATTCTCGCTCAGCGACGGCCCCGACAGCGTAAGGTCCGCAAACGGCGAGAACGCGAACACCCCCGCCGGACGAGCCCGACCGGTCGTGCATAGATGCGCCAGCAGGGCCAGCGCCAGACCGCCACCCGCCGAATCGCCGCCGATCACGATCCGCCCGGGTGCGTGCCCGCGACCCACAAGCGCCTCCCACGCGGCAACGGCGTCGTCGAATGCAGCCGGAAACGGATGATCGGGCGCCAGCCGATAGGCCGGCAGGCACAGCGCAACCCCTGCCCGGCGCGCCAGATACCGCGCCAGGGGGGCATGGGTGCGGGGACTGCCCGACACATAGCCGCCGCCGTGGAAATACAACACGACCGGCGCCTCGGGCTCCGTGGACGCAGTCCAGAGTGCGGGCACCCGCCCAAGGGCTTCGTCATGAAAACTGCGCCAAGGGCGCCCGCGCGCATTCAGCCAGCCGCCGAATTCGAATGCCCGGCGTGCGCTGTAGCTGTCGCGCTGGCGCCGCAACGAGCGCTTGACGCCCAGGCGCAGGAATACCCGCAGCGCCTTGAGCTGCCAGCTCATGCCTGCGCGCGCCGGGCCTCGACCGCCTCCCAGATGCGGGCGGCGACATTGACGCCGTCGAACCGCTCCAGCTCCTGAATGCCGGTGGGCGAGGTCACGTTGATCTCGGTCAGCCAGTCGCCGATGATGTCGATGCCTACCAGCACCTGCCCTTTTTCGCGCAAAAGCGGCCCGATCGCCGCGCAGATCTCGTGGTCGCGGTCGGTCAGCGCGACCTTTTCCGGGCGGCCGCCCACATGCATGTTGGACCGCGTCTCGCCCGCCGCCGGGACCCGGTTGATCGCGCCGACCGGTTCGCCATCCACTAGGATCACGCGCTTGTCCCCCTTTGCCACGGCGGGCAGGAACTTCTGCGCGATCAATGGCTCGCGGCTCAATCCGCTGAACAGCTCGTGCAACGACGCAAGGTTGCGGTCGTTCGGATCCAGCCGGAACACCCCGGCGCCGCCGTTGCCGTAAAGCGGCTTGAGGATGATGTCGCCATGTTCGGCCTTGAACGCCCGCAGCGCCGCCAGGTCCCGCGCGATCATGGTCGGCGGCGTCAGGTCCGGAAACTTCAGAACCAGCAGTTTCTCGGGGTAGTTACGCACCCAGAACGGATCATTCACCACCAAGGTCTGCGGGTGGATCATGTCCAGCAAGTGCGTGGTGGTGATGTAGCCCATGTCAAAGGGCGGGTCCTGACGCAGCCAGACCACATCCATCGCGCTCAGGTCCTGCTCGCGCCAGGCGCCCAACTCGGCATGCGCGCCCTGTAAGCGCCGCACGGTCAGCGGCTGCCCCCAGGCGCACACCTTCCCCGCATCGAATCGCAGGTGGTCTGGTGTGTAGTGGAACAGCTCATGCCCGCGCGCCTGTGCCTCCTCTGCCAGCCGGAACGTGGTGTCCGCATCGATGTTCACCCCACCGATGTGATCCATCTGTAAAGCGATTTTCAAGCCCATGCCCTGCTCCAGCAACTGATTCGTCCCCCGCACAACCGGGATCTCGATCTAGATGCCGCCTCTGGCGCAGGGATGCAATCGCTCAGTCCACACACGACGGTGCAGCTGCCGGCCCCCGACCGCGTCAAGGGCCCAGCGCATTCTCGATAACCTGGATCCGCCCCGAAGCCGCGACAAGCGCGACATCGAACCGGGTATCGGTGTCCTGGCCCCGGGGTTCGCAGGCCAGGTATTCCGACGCCGCCGCAAAGATGCGCGCCGCCTTGCGCGGTGTAACCTGCAAGAGCGCGCGCGCGAAATCGCGGCTTTTCTTGACCTCGACAAACACCAATACTGCCCCGTCACGAAGGATCAGGTCAATCTCGCCCCCGGCACCACGCCAGCGCTGTGCAACCAGCACCAGACCCGCCCGGGCATAATGTGCCGCCACCGCGGTTTCGGCGGCAACCCCGGCGTGATAGGATACCGCACCGCTCATGTCGCATCCTTCAGTTGCAGGGCCAGTTGATAGACGTCGCGACGCCGCAGCCCCATCGCGCGCGTCACCTCGTCCACCGCCTCCTTGAGCGGGCGCGATTCCATAGCCGTGCGCAATGCATCCTCCAGCGCGGGTTGCAGGTCTTCCGCTGACTGTTGCGCGGGGTCCATCCGGTCGATCACAAGCACGATTTCCCCTTTCAGATCCCGCCCTGAAATCACCGCAGCCAGTTCGCCAAGCGGCAGGCGCACCACTTCTTCGAACCGTTTGGTCAGTTCGCGGCACAGCGCCGCCGACCGTTCCTTGCCGAAACTCTCCACCAATTCGGCTAACAATCGGTGAACACGGTGCGGGCTTTCATACAGGATTATCGTCGCCGGGATCGCTGCGGCCTCGGCCAGGAACCTGCGCCGCGGGCCGCCCTGTGCGGGCGGAAAGCCCATGAAGCAGAACCTGTCGCTTGGCATCCCCGACACCACCAGCGCCGCCAGAACCGCCGACGGCCCCGGCGCGGCATGGACAGGGTGACCTTCGGCCAGAGCGGCGCGGACCAGCTGAAAGCCCGGATCGGCGACCAGCGGGGTGCCGGCCTCGGACGCATAGACAACCGAGCGGCCTTCGGCCAAAGCCGCCATCAGCCGGGGTCGCATGCGCGGGCCATTGTGGTCATGATAGGCCAGCAGCGGACGTTCGCCGACGGCGACTCCGTGCATCTGCATCAGCCGCCGCAGGCTGCGCGTATCCTCGGCCACCAGCACATCGGCCCCGGCCAGAAGATCAAGCGCACGCAACGTGATATCCCGGGCCGCACCGATGGGGGTGGCGATCATGTGCAACCCCGCAGCGACACCTTTGGCATGCTCCGGGTGCGCCGTATCCGGCGACGTGCCGGTGCCTCCGGCTGCGGACGACGGCTGTGCACTCATGCGGATGACTCCAATCCAAAGTTTACTTCATCGCCCCGACTCCGTAGTGTCACCGCCGATCCAACCCGTTGCAACCCGTGAGTTTGTCATGTTCCGATTCCTGTTCCGTCGATTGATGCAAGCCGTCGACAAGGCCCTTGCCCCGAAGCGGTCGCCGCGCGTGCTGGCTATTGGCGCGGTCGGCGCGGTTGCAGCACTGGCTGCCTGCGAACCCGGCGCGCTGCAGACAGCGTCGTCGCCACGGGTGGACACGGACCGCCCCGTTCAGGTGGCGATGCTGGTGCCGGGGGAATCGTCGGATTCGGGCCGCAACACGCTGGCGCGCAACCTTGAGAACGCCGCACGCATGGCGGTGGCCGACCTGCAGGGCGTTCAGATCGACCTGCGGGTTTATCAGACCGGGGGTGATCCGAACCGCGCCGCCGCAGAAGCTGCCCGCGCGGTCAACGACGGCGCAACAATCATCCTTGGCCCGGTGTTCAGCGAATCGGCGACCGCTGTCGGTCGCACCGTCGCCCAGCGCAACATCAACGTGCTGAGCTTCTCCAACAACACCGAGATCGCGGGGGGCAATGTCTTTGTCCTGGGCACCACATTCGAAAACACCGCTCAGCGCTTGCTCGCTCATGCCGCGCAGCAGGACAAGGGCCGCGTGATGCTGGTGAGCGAACGCAACGCCGAAGGCGAGGTGGCCACCCGCGCAATCCAGCGCGCAGCTGCGCGCAGCGGGGCGTCGATCGTCGGGACGCAGTCCTATACCTTCTCGCAGCAGGGGGTTGTCGATGCCCTGCCGACGATCGCCTCGGCGGTGCGCTCCAGCGGCGCGCAGTCGGTGTTCTTCACCGCGAACTCGGCGGGCGCCCTGCCGCTTCTGGCACAGTTGCTGCCCGAAAACGGGGTCAGCCCCTCGCAATACCAGTTCATCGGACTGACCCGATGGGACATCCCGCCTGAAACTCTGAGCCTGAGCGGGTTGCAGGGCGGATGGTTCGCGCGCCCCGATCCGGGCCTGACGCGCCAGTTCGAAGCCCGCTACCGCGCGGCGCATGGGTCAGACCCCCATCCGATTGCCGGGCTGGGCTATGACGGCATCGCCGCTATCGGCGCGCTGTTGCGCAGCGGGCGCGGCGATCCTTTCTCGCGCGAGGCACTGACGCAGGCGTCGGGCTTTGCCGGGGTCAACGGCATCTTCCGCCTGCGCGCCGACGGCACCAATGAACGCGGCCTTGCCGTGGCCGCCATCCAGAACAACGAGGTCGTCGTCATTGCCCCAGCCCCGCGAAGCTTTGCCGGAGCCGGCTTCTGAGCCACTTCCCGGTCCGGCCACGGCCGCACCGGACACCCCCGCACAGGTGGGTTTTCCCCCACCGCCCGCGCGTGATGCCGGCCTGATCTGCCCCGCCGCCGAAATTGCCGACGCGGCAGCGCTGGAGCGAAACATGCACGAGGCCCTTTCGGCCCCGGGCGATACACGGGCGCGGCGCAACGCTGCGGTCGGCGTGCTGGCAGCAGTGCTGCGCGACGGGAACGCACGCTTGCAGGCGGCGTTCCTGGAGCGTCCGCACGACGCACGCGCGTTCGTCGCCTCGCAGACCTGGCTGACCGACCTGGTGGTCAGCACCGCGCTGCGCGTCGCCCAGAACCACCTCCACCCGAACCCCAACCCCTCCGAGGCCGAGCGGATCGCCGTGCTGGCCGTCGGCGGCTACGGGCGCGCCGAAATGGCCCCGCATTCGGATGTGGACCTGCTGTTCCTGAGTTCGTGGAAATTCACCGGGCGGGTCGAGAACGTGGTCGAATCGACACTCTACATGCTGTGGGATCTCAAGCTCAAGGTCGGGCACGCCAGCCGCACCATCAGCGAGTGCCTGCGCCTGGGGCGCGAGGATTACACCATCCGCACCGCTCTGCTGGAACACCGATTCCTGTTCGGCAACAAGCCGCTGGCGGATGATTTGCACGAGCAGCTCTGGTCATCGCTTTTCTCGCGCAGCGAACGCGAGTTCATCGAAGCGAAGCTTGCCGAACGCGCCGAGCGGCACAGAAAGCAGGGCAATCAGCGCTATGTGCTGGAACCCAACGTCAAGGAAGGCAAGGGCGGCCTGCGCGACCTGCAGACGCTGTACTGGATCGCCAAATACATCCACCGGGTCGAACAGGCTGCTGAACTGGTGGATCTGGGATTCTTCCGCGCCGAAGAATACCAGGCCTTTCATGATGCCGAGACGTTCCTCTGGGCGGTGCGGTGTCACATGCACCACCTGACCCGCCGCCCGGTCGAGCAACTGACTTTCGACCTGCAACCCGAGGTGGCCGAGCGCATGGGCTTTACCGATCACGGCGGGCGCCGCGCGGTCGAGCATTTCATGCAGGCCTATTTCCGCCACGCCACCCGCGTCGGCGAATTGACCCGCATCTTCCTGACCGGACTCGAAGCCCGGCATGTGAAGCGCGAGCCATTGCTGCGCGGGCTGTTCCGGCGCCGCCGCAAACTTGCCGAAGGCTTCGCCATCGAAAACAACCGCCTCACCTTTGCCGACCCCGGCTCGGCACTGGCCGAGCCGCTGAATATCCTGCGCATTTTCGAGGAAGGCCTGCGCACCGGGCATCTGCTGCACCCCGATGCCATGCGGCTGATCGCGGCCAATCTGCATCTGATCGACGACCGCTTTCGCCGCAGCCGCCGCGCGAATGCGCTGTTCGTGAACATGCTCCTGAAGCACGGGAACCCCGAACGCGCGCTGCGGCGCATGAACGAGCTGGGCATCCTGGGCGCCTTCATCCCCGAATTCGAACGCATCGTGGCGATGATGCAGTTCAACGTCTATCACCACTACACGGTGGACGAACACATCATCCAGTGCATCAGCACCCTTGCGCAGATCGAGCGCGAGGAACTGGTCGAGGAACTGCCCATCGCGTCGCGCATCCTCAAGGACGGCGTGAACCGCAAGGTGCTGTATCTGGCACTGTTGCTGCACGATGTGGGCAAGGGCCTGCCCGAGGATCATTCGATCATCGGCGCGCAGATCGCACGCCGCGTGGTGCCGCGTTTCGGGCTGGGAACCGAAGACACGGAAACTGTGGAATGGCTGGTCCGCCATCACCTGCTGATGTCGGACACAGCACAGAAACGCGATATCGCGGACCCGCGCACGGTCCGCGACTTCGCCAAGGCGGTCAAGACGCGCAAGCGGCTGGACCTGCTGACGGTGCTGACGGTCTGCGACATTCGCGGCGTAGGGCCGGGCACCTGGAACAACTGGAAGGCGATGCTGTTGCGTCAGCTTTACCGTGACACCGCCGAGGCGCTGGACACCGGGCTGGAAGCGCTCAACCGCGACAAGCGCGAAGGCGAGGCCAAGCGCGCCCTTCGCGAGGCACTTGCCGACTGGCCCCGCGCCGACCTGCGCACTGAAACCGCGCGACATTACGGTCCCTACTGGCAAGGGCTGGCGACCGAAACGCAGGCGGTCTTTGCGCAAATGTTGCGCGCGATCGGCGACACCGAAATCCGCATCGACCTGCATCCCGACCCCGCGCGCGATGCCACCCGCGCCTGTTTCGTGCTTGGCGATCACCCCGGCGTCTTTGCCCGGCTGGCCGGAGCGCTGGCGCTGGTCGGGGCGAATATCGTGGACGCGCGTACCTATACCTCGAAGGACGGGTTCGCGACGGCAGCATTCTGGATTCAGGACAGCGAAGGCCACCCCTACGAGGAATCGCGCCTGCCCCGCCTGCGCCGGATGATCGAACGCACCTTCGCGGGTGAGGTCTTGCCGCGCAAGGAACTGGAAGGGCGCGACCGTATCCGCAAGCGCGAACGGCGCTTCAACATTCCCACCAGCATCACCTTCGACAACGACGGCTCGGAAATCTACACCATCATCGAAGTGGACACCCGCGACCGACCCGGCCTGCTTTATGACCTGACCCGGACGCTGGCCGAGAACAATATCTATATTGCCAGCGCCGTGATCGCGACCTATGGCGCGCAGGTGGTCGATACCTTCTATGTGAAAGACATGTTCGGGCTGAAACTCCATACCAAACCCCGGCAAGAGTCACTGGAACGCAAACTTCGCGCCGCCATACGCGCCGGCGCAGAGCGCGCACAGGCATGAAGCGCCCCCGCCACCCAATGCCCGAGGATGTGGCGCGGCTGCTCGACTCCGAAGGACTTCGCGCCGCCTATGATGCCCGCCCGCCTTATCAGCGCAATGACTGGCTGGGCTGGTTCGCGGATGCGAAGCGCCCGGAAACACGCGCGCGCCGGATCGACAGCATGATGGCCGAGTTGCGCGCCGGGCACGGCTACATGGGCATGGCGTGGACGCCGCCCGCCGCGCGAAAGGGCCCCAGGTGACCCCCATCCGCCTGATCAGCGGGTTTCTGACCGTGGGGTTGTGGACGCTTTTCAGCCGCATCTTCGGCTTTGTGCGCGACGTGGCCATTGCCGCCTATCTGGGCGCGGGGCCGGTGGCCGAAGCATTCCTGATCGCATTCTCGCTGCCGAACATGTTCCGACGGTTCTTTGCCGAAGGCGCCTTCAACATGGCTTTCGTGCCGATCTTCGCCAAGAAGCTGGAGCGCGGCGAGGATGCGCTGGATTTCGCCCGCAACGCCGCAGCGGCGCTGGGGATATTTCTATTCGGATTTTCCGTGCTGGCGCATCTGGCGATGCCCTGGCTGGTGATGGCCATGGCCTACGGCTTTCGCGGCGATGAGCGCTTCGATCTGGCGGTCACCTACGGGCGCATCGCTTTTCCGTATATCCTGCTGATCTCGCTCACGGCGCTGCTGTCGGGGGTGCTGAATTCGATCGGGCGCTTCGCCGTAGCCGCCGCCGCGCCGACGCTGCTGAACGTGGTTTTCATTGGCGCGCTGGTACTGGCGGACTGGCGCGGCTGGCCGGTGGGCGACGCGCTGGCCTGGGCGGTGCCGCTGGCCGGGGCGGCGCAACTGGCGGTGCTGTGGTGGGCAGCGGCGCGGGCGGGATTCGTGATCGCCCCGCAGTGGCCACGCTTCTCGCCCGAGATGAAGCGCCTGATGCTGGTCATGGGACCGGCGATGATGGCCGGAGGCGTGGTGCAGATCAACCTTGTGGTGGGTCGTCAGGTCGCAAGTTTCTTCGAGGGCGCGGTGGCCTGGCTCAGCTACGCCGACCGGCTGTATCAGCTGCCGCTGGGCGTGGTGGGTATTGCTATCGGGGTGGTGCTGCTGCCGGACCTGTCGCGCAGGCTGGGCAATGGCGACACCGAAGGCGGACGCTGGTCGTTCAGCCGCGCGCTCGAATTCTCGCTGGCGCTGACTCTGCCTTCGGCGGTGGCGCTGATGGTGATCGCGGGGCCAATCGTATCGGTGCTGTTCCAGCGCGGGCAATTCGGGGCGGCGGACACCGCCGCGACGGCGGTGGCGCTGGCGGTCTATGGCGCGGGACTGCCCGCGTTCGTGCTGCAGAAGGTGCTCCAGCCGCTGTATTTCGCCCGCCACGACACGCGCCGCCCGTTCCGCTACGCGGTGGTGGCAATGGTCGTCAACGCGGTGCTTGCGGTGGGGCTTGCGCCGGTCATCGGCTATATCGCTGCCGCGCTGGCCACCACGGTCGCGGCTTGGGTGATGGTCTGGCAACTTTGGCGCGGCGCGCGCCGACTGGGTGCGGCGGCCGACCCCGACGAACGCTTCCGCAGGCGGCTCTGGCGGCAGGTTGCGGCGGCGGCGGTGATGGGCGCCGCGCTCTGGGTCGCGGCCTACATGCTTGCGCCCTGGCTGGCGCAGTCCGGCATCCGCTACGCCGCGCTTGCGGTGCTGGTGGTGGGCGGCAGCGTGGTTTACTTTACCGCCGGGGGCTTGTTAGGCGCATTCGCGATCTCGGATTTCCGCAGCGCGCTGCGCCGCAACCGCGCGGGCTGAGGCCGGGTGGCCCGTGCCGAAAGACCCGCGCGGTTTACGCCGGGAACCCCGGCGCGGTGCGTACCGTACCGGTGACCAGCCCGCGCCGATTGCGCACCGGCCCGCCCAGACGTGCCTGCGCCGCCGGATGGTCCGCATCCAGAACCCCGGCCCGGACCAGCAACGCCGTGATCGCAGCCTCGGACGCGCGGGTGCCACCGTCGACAATCTTGAGCGCGATACCCAATCCTTGCCGGGGCAGCATCGCCACGAACACAGCTTCGGCGCCGGTCTTGATCGCCGCCACCGGCCCCATGGCGCGCATCAGCTCGGTACAGGCGCGCCCTTCGCCCGCTACCAGCGCGGGGTGCGCCATCATGGCGTCGCGCAGGCGCGCCATCGCGCGGGACCGCGCATCGCCCCCTTCGGAAGCTGCCGCAAATGCGGCCATGGCACGCGCCAGCCCGGCCACGGTCGTGGCGAAATTCGGCGCCGAACACCCGTCGATCCCATAACCGGGCGAACGCGCACCTGTCACTTCTTCGAACGCCTGGCGCACGGCGCGCTGCACCGGGTGGTCGGGGTCCACATATTCGGCTTCGCCGCGCAGATGCCGGTTCAGCATCACGAAGCCCGCATGCTTGCCTGAGCAGTTGTTGTGCAACTGGCAGGGGGCGGCGCCCGTGCGGATCAGGTCATCCCGCGCGTCGATTTCATAGGGCTCGTGCGCGCCACAACGCAGGTCGGATGTGCCCGCCCCCATGTCCGCGAGCCAGCGCCCGACCTCGGACACATGCACCTCGGCGCCCTGGTGGGAGGCGCAGGCAAGCGCCAGGCGACGGGCGTCAAGCCCCGCGCCCGCCCCGCTTTCCAGCAGCGGCAGCGCCTGGATCATCTTCGCCGACGAGCGCGGATAGATCACCGCTCCGGGGTTACCCCAGGCCTGGAGCACCGCGCCCTTTGCATCGCAAATGACTGCATGGCCGGTGTGCAAACTCTCGACCCGGTCGCCGCGCCAGATATCGACCATAGGCACGGCGCCATCGCCGACCGACCCGTGGTTTTCCTCGTTTACTTCATCGCGCATTGCACTCTCCTGCTCACGCCTGCGCGATTTTCTGCTCAGGGCTCTTTCGGAGTCGGGCAAGTTCGCGCTATGACAGCGGCAATAGATCACGGCCCACCTTGCCGCACAAGCGCCCGCCATCAGTGCGGGCCACGGCAGGGCCACATGGAACCGGCTGGAGGCTCTGAGGCAGATGAAGGCATCGTATTTTGCAGCGGCAACCGCACTGGCGCTGTGCGTCGCGGGACCGGCGCTTGCACAGGAATCCACCAACAGGGTGGCCGCCGAAACCGCATGGAGCGTGTTCGTCGAATCCAGCCCGGCCGAGTGCTGGGCCGTCTCTGCCCCGCGCGAGACCGTGAACACGCAAGGCGGGCAACCCGCCAATGTGCGGCGGGGCGATATCCTGTTGTTCACCACCTATCGCGCAGGCGGCACACCGGGCGAGGTGTCCTTTACCGGCGGCTATCCGTTCGATCCCAATTCGACCGTGGGGCTGACCGTAGGCACGAACGAATTTCAACTGTTCGTGGACGGGCAGTGGGCCTGGGCCGGGTCACCCGAGGATGACGCCCGCATCATCACCGCCATGCGCGCGGGCGCCGACGCGGTGCTGACCGCGCGCTCCAGCCGCGGGACCGACACGCGCGACACGTTCTCGCTGTTCGGCTATACCGCAGCGACCGAGGAAGCCCAGCGCCGCTGCGCCGACTGATCCGCCTGCGCGGGAATTCGGAACGCCGGGCTTGGTTGCCCGGCGTTTCTTGTTATATCAGGGGCAATCCCGCCCTGCCCGACCGGAGTTGCCACCATGACCGCCACCGCGCCCATCACTGCGCCCATCACCCAGGATGTGATGACCATCCGCCGGGCCGCGCCCGAGGGCGGCAAGCGCAACCTGATCGGGCTGACCCGCGCGCAACTGGCCGAGGCCCTGCGCGCGGTGGGCACGCCCGATCGCCAGGTCAAGATGCGCGTGGGGCAGGTCTGGCAATGGCTTTATCACTGGGGCGTGCGCGATTTTGCGGCCATGACGAACCTTGCCAAGGACTATCGCACCCTGCTGGCCGAACACTTCGCCATCGAGCTGCCGCAAGTGGTCAGCCGTCAGATTAGCGCCGATGGCACCCGCAAGTATCTGCTGCGCATCGCGGGCGGGCATGAGGTTGAAACCGTCTACATCCCCGAGGAAAACCGAGGCACGCTGTGCGTGTCCAGCCAGGTGGGCTGCACGCTGACCTGTTCCTTCTGCCACACCGGCACGCAGAAGCTGGTGCGCAACCTGACGGCGGACGAGATCGTGGGCCAGTTGATGGTCGCGCGCGACGATCTGGGCGAATGGCCCGTCCCCGGCGCACCAAAAGTTGAAACCCGCCTGGTCAGCAATCTGGTGCTGATGGGCATGGGAGAGCCGCTTTACAATTTCGAAAACGTCCGCGACGCCATGCAGGTGGTGATGGACGGCGAAGGGCTGACGCTAAGCCGCCGCCGGATCACGCTTTCGACCAGCGGCGTGGTGCCCGAGATCGCGCGCACGGCACAGGAAATCGGTTGCCTGCTGGCGGTCAGCTTTCATGCGACCACGGACGCGGTGCGCGACCGGCTGGTGCCGATCAACAAGCGCTGGAACATCGCCACCCTGCTTGCCGCCTTGCGCGACTACCCGCGGCTGGCGAATTCCGAGCGGATCACCTTTGAATACGTCATGCTCAAGGGCGTGAACGACAGTGACGACGACGCGCGGCGGCTGGTGCGGCTGATCGCGGGCATTCCGGCCAAGATCAACCTGATCCCCTTCAACGAATGGCCCGGCGCGCCCTATGAGCGCAGCGACTGGGCGCGGATCGAGGCGTTTGCCGACATCATCTACAAGGCCGGCTATGCCAGCCCCATCCGCACCCCGCGCGGCGAGGATATCATGGCCGCCTGTGGGCAGCTGAAATC
>SKKS01000245.1 GCA_007123625.1 Paracoccaceae bacterium | reverse complement strand
GATAGGGATGAGAGGTACCTTTTTCGGTATTAGACCGCGCTCTACCTCCGCAACGCGCGCAACGGCCGTGCAATCCACCGCAGGACCAGCTTGGAAGAGCAGGAAAATCCCCACATGCCCCCGGGCGGGTCAGCCGCTTGCGCGCTTGCACAGGAGGACACATCCCGCGCCCGTGTATCGACCCATTGAAAACCTGCTCATGCTACAAGGGAGAAAGTAGCGATGAGTATGACGATGGACGAGAACATCAAACAGTGGACGGCGAAGCGTAAGACGGCGCTGATGAAACGGGGGCAAGATCATCCAAGGCAAAACGACAGTCGCCCGTGTGGCGCCACTGAAGGATACTGCTGTTGCTCCGCTTCCCGGACCAGTCGTCGACGTGGTCGCTGCCGCCAAGACAGACTTTGCCACCGGAGATATTCTCGACGGGACCGGTGGTTTCTGCATGTATAGGCTGTGCGAGAACCATGAGACGGCAACTTCTGCCAATGGGATCGCCGAGGGCACGCGTCTGCGTCGGCTCGTGGCCGAGGATTGCTTGCTTTTCCTTGACTATGTCAACCTCACGTAGGAAAGCCTAGTCTGCAGGCTTGTCGCGGAACAATCAGTTCTCCTGCCGTAAGTTGGAGCGGCGGTCCGCATCATTGTCGGCGTCCTGTTCGAGCGAGATACTCAGTCCTTCTGCAATATGGTGCTGCCCATGAACATGTCTGCCCCGCACACTTCGCCAACACTGCTGACCCGCATACGGCGACATCTTGGTTTGCGGTCAAGGGTCGCGCGACTGATCATTCGCATAAAGGCGCGCTTATCATCTTTTCGTTCGGCAGTCTGGCATTGGCTTGCACGGGAATTGGTTTCCAGGCCAGACCGGATTGCAGGCTGGATCCGGGTTTTGCGGCGATTGGCGCCGGGGCATCGCGAACTTGCATGGATGGAAGCGCTTGTTGTGGCTCGGCTGCGCGGCTGGGAGACGGCCGGCCCGTTATTACGCGCCTGTGTCGAGATGCCGCCACCTGCCGATCTAAAGGAGGCTTCCCGCACCCGCACTCGGGTCGCCGCACTGTTGCCGCCGCACCCGGGCCCGTCATGCCGACTCGCGGTGCCCAGAACGCCTCGGCCAACGCGTCTGCCGGCCGAAACCGGCCGACGCATCGTCATCTATACTGCGCGATTTGGAGAGGCCGGCGCACCCGCGCCATTGTTCGGCCTGCCGGAAGGCGTACGCTGTCTGTGCTTCACCGACACACCGAAACCGGTCCACGGCTGGGAAATGCATTCTACGACGCTGTCTTTCGGCGAGCTCAAGGCAACACCGCAGACGGCGCTCGCCTCGGTTGCGCCTGAAGCAGAATTCTCTCTCTGGCTTGACCCCGACCGCGAGGTGGTCGGCAACCTGCACACCTTTTTCGGCCGCTGGCTGGACGATCATGATCTGGTAATGGCACGCCATGCTGCGGCACCCGACTGGCACACGCTCGCCGAGCGCGCCGCAATCGAGGGTGCAAGAGGCCCAGTGCTGGAGGCGGTGCTGGCCGAGGCCCAGGCTTGCACCGCAAAAAATCTACCCCGAGGCCGGGGGGGCTGCGACACCGGTGTAATCTGGCGCCGCCATGGCGCGGCGGAGGTGGCGGAGCTGGGAGCGGCCTGGCTGGCGCTGCGTCCACCCCAGGGCGGAGCGGTTGATGACATTGCCTTTTATAGGCTTTCGCAGGGATTCCACGCCCCCGCCCTGCGGCCAGCCATCCTGCCAGAAGCCCTGACAGCCGCCAGGGGCGACGCTCGCGATACCGCCTTCACGGCCCCCATGCCGAGGCTCAGGCAGCCGGTGTGCACCAAACCCCGAACCGGAAAGCTGCCGATAACTTTTCTTTATCAAAAGGGTAAGTTAGACTCGAGCCTGGCACATCTTCGATCAGATCAGCTAAGCCGTTTGATCCACTCACGCTTTCCTGACAACTACGATGTAGCCCTTACTGACGATAGCGCCTCACTTCATGGTCGGGTCGTGATCGCAAATTCTACTCTGCTGCAAGGAGCCAGTCCGGAGGATCTCGCGGATCTGCGGAGGCGTAACATCGCGCTGATCGGGGACTGGATTGATCGAACAGTGGAGCCTCAGAAGGCGCAGGAATTAACCGCGAACATGGCGTTCTGCTTTCGTCAGGTGATCGACCTCAGCCGCACCATGCCAGAGCGGCCTACGTTCTACGTAACACACCATGTCAACACCGACATTCCCGATATCCGACCACCCCAGGACAGGTTGCGCACCGGCTATTTCGGGGCTCTCGAAAACACTCATCTCCCCGAAGCACTGTCCGAGGTCGTTGATTTGATGAAGGTGACGAACTCTAGAAAGGAATGGATCGATCAGCTGGGGCGATACAACTGTCATTGGATCGTACGGTTCGACTCTGGGCATCATATCAGAACGATAGGCGGCTGGAAACCGTTCCTGAAGGGCTTCGTCGCCGCCCGCTGCGGCTCGCCGGTCATCACAACCCGAGACGATCCCAACGCGGTGCATTATCTCGGCGACGACTATCCGTTCTATGCAAACAGCCTTACGGATGCTGATCTCGAACTCGCCTGGGTTCGCGTTGCCGGCGCCTTCGGAGGGCCAGAATGGCGAATGGCCCTCGAGATTATGCGACAGACCGCCGAACGCAGTTCCGACGAACAGGTCTGCCTCGAATTCAAGTCCATGCTCGATGCGCTTTTTGGCTGACCATGCACAAAGGGAGGATGTCCCGGCTGATCTTGAAATTGGGATGAAGGGTGGCGTTGTTTCCCCTAAGCAATGGACTCGGGGCGCTCAAACCGAGAGGGAAGCAACACCATGAAGAAGACTACGGCATCTGACCTAGAGTATCCGTCTCGATCAAGCTGTTTTCGGTGTCCATTTGCGATCTTGCTGGACGAGTGCGTTGGCCAGTTCGATCATCTTTCGCATGAGCGCTGTCAGAGCGACTTTCGGGGGCTTTCCGGCTTGGATCATGGTCTGGTATCTCTGTCGCAGATCCGGGTTATAACGGGCGGCGACAAGCGCGGGCATGTAGAGCGCGTTGCGCAGCGGTTTTCGTCCGCCGCTGATGAAGGACTTGCCTTTCCACTGGCCCGACTCGCGTGTGTGGGGCGCAAGACCGGCGAGACTTGCGGTTTGTTTTCGGTCAAGCGCGCCGATTTCTGGCAGGAAGGTCAGAATCAGGGCTGCTGCGATGGGGCCGACGCCGGGGATTGAGCACAGGATGTTGCGTTTGCGCTCAAGCGCCGCGTCGCTTGCGAGATGGCGCGCGATTTCGGCATCAAGCTCGGCGAGCTGACGTTCCACGAGGGTCAGCCGTGCCTTGATCTGGCGTTTCAAGACCGGGTTGACCTGCACATGGCCACGGTTGCGCAAGCGGGTACGCTCTTTGACCAGCACCGTGCGCGCCGCCTGCAAGTCTCTGAGAACAAGCCGGTTCTCCGAGATTGGCGCATCTGGTTCCAGCTTCAGGGCGACCCCATCCGTGCCAGGATGCGTGCATCGACAGCATCTGTCTTGGCCCGCGTCCCGCAAGCTTCGGCAAAGCGACGTGCTTGCAGCGGGTTGACCTTAACCAACGGAAACTTGCCCGAAAGCGCCATCTCGAAGGCCCGATGATAGGGCCCCGTCGGCTCAAGCACGACCCGAGCGACCGGCGCCTGGCCGAGCCAGCGGATCAAGGCGCGGATGCCCCGGGGCGTGTTTTCAAACTGTCGCGATACCTCATCTTCCAGCCGAAAGGCGTCAAAATGGGTTTTCGAAATGTCGATCCCGATGGTAACACTCATCCGCTTCTCCAATCCTATCCTTGTCATGCATGACGCAAACACGCGTATCCGTTCAGGCCTCTGGGGAAGACGGCGGTCGATCTTACTCACTCACGGTCCCAAACGACCAAGCGGGACACGACCCAACCGCCGCCACTGCCCGCCATTAATGGCGTGGCGGGCAGTGGCTTCCAATATCAAGGAAGCCTGCGGTTTT
>SKKS01000433.1 GCA_007123625.1 Paracoccaceae bacterium | reverse complement strand
GGAAATCTCCGGCTTCGACGAACGGTTTGTCCGCCAGCGGGTGCTGGCGGGCGGCCACGAACACTGGTTCATAGTCGAACAGCGGCAGGAAATCGACGCCGGGCAAGTCTTCGGGGTCGGAGGAGACCACGAGGTCCACCTCCTCGCGGCGCAGGGCGGGAAGCGCATCGAAGGCGAGGCCGGGGCGGATGTCCACATCGACCTCGGGCCAGGCGCGGCGGAACTGTTCCAACACCGGAAACAACCAGTCGAAACAGGCATGACACTCGATGGCGATGTGCAGCCGCCCGGCGTTGCCAAGCCGCAGTCCGGCGAATTCCTCTTCCAGCGCATTGACGCGCGGCAGGATCTCCTCGGCGGCGCGCAGCATCTTCTGCCCCGCAGCCGACAGCTTCAGTGGCTTCGAGCGGCGCACGAACAACTCGACCCCGGCTTGTTCTTCCAGCCCCTTGACCTGATGGCTGAGCGCCGATTGCGTCATGTTCAGAAGCTCGGCCGCACGGGCCAGGCCACCGGCCTGATGAATGGCGCGGATGGTGCGCAGATGGCGGAACTCGATGTGCATCCTGCGGTGCGCCTCATATTCATGTTGAAGATAATGAATTTGTCTCACATCGGGCGGCGTGCGACAAGAGCACTGCATATCAGGAGTGCCCCATGACCAGCCCGCGCGTTTCCTTCGAATTCTTCCCGCCAAAGTCACTGGAAGCCAGCTTCCGCCTGTGGGAAACCGTGCGCATGCTGGCGCCGCTGGGCCCCGAGTTCGTGTCGGTCACCTATGGCGCGGGCGGCACCACGCGGCTGCTGACGCACGAGGCCGTGACAACCATCGGGCGCGAATTCGGGCTGAACGTCGCGGCGCACCTCACCTGTGTTGACGCCACCCGAAGCGAAACGCTTGAGATCGCTGACACTTATGCCCAGGCCGGTGTGCGCGAAATCGTTGCCCTGCGCGGGGACCCGCCCAAGGGCGCCGGGCGCTTCACCCCCCACCCCGACGGGTTCGCCGATTCGGTGGCGTTGATCGAAGCACTGGCCGCGACCGGGAATTTTCGTCTGCGCGTCGGCGCCTATCCAGAACCCCACCCCGAAGCGGCCGACAGCACCGCCGATGTGGCGTGGCTGAAGCGCAAGTTCGAGGCGGGCGCGGACAGCGCGATCACCCAGTTCTTTTTCGAGGCCGATACCTTCCTGCGCTTCCGCGATGCCTGCGCGAAGGCGGGAATTGACCGTCCGGTGATTCCGGGGATCGTTCCGATTGAAAACTGGCAGGGCATCCGCCGCTTTGCCACACGCTGCGGCGCACGCATTCCGGCATGGATGGACGACGCATTCGAGAAAGCCACCCGTGACGGGCGCGAGGAACTTCTGGCAACCGCACTCTGCACCGAGTTGTGCGACAAGCTGCGGTCCGAAGGTGTGGAGCACCTGCATTTCTACACGCTCAACCGTGCACATCTGACGCGCGATGTCTGTCATGCGTTGGGTGTCGTGCCGCAGGTCGCGCTGGAAAACGTCGCTTGAGCGGTCTGTTCCGGCTGAGCGGTTCTATCCATATTGACCGCGCCTTGCGGCGCGCAATCCTTCTGGCACTGCGCTGACGCTTCGTGCGGCTAGGCCCCTGACGATGCCGGTCGCGATGGTCGCGTCAGGCGCTGAGCGCCGTGCTTCCCATAGACAGGAACTTGCTCCGCCGCTCGGCGACCAGCTTGGCCGCGCTCTTGCCCGCAAGCCCGTCGAGCATGGCCTTGATCGCGGCGCCAACGGCCTTGATCGTGACATCACGCCCGCGTTGCGCCCCACCCGGCGGTTCGGGGATGATCCGGTCGATCACGCCCAAACGGTGCAGGTCCTGCGCGGTCAGGCGCAGCGCCTCGGCAGCTTCGCGCATCTTCTCGGAATCCTTCCACAGGATCGACGCGCAGCCTTCGGGCGAGATCACGGAATAGACCGAATGCTCCAGCATCGCCACGCGGTTCGCGGTCGCCAGCGCCACCGCGCCGCCCGAGCCCCCCTCGCCGATCACGACCGACACCAGCGGAACGCCGATTTCCAGGCATTTCTGCGTGCAGCGCGCGATGGCTTCTGCCTGACCGCGCTCTTCGGCCCCTTTGCCGGGATAGGCGCCGGGCGTGTCCACCAGTGTGATCACCGGCATGCCGAAGCGATGCGCAAGGTCCATCAAACGGATCGCCTTGCGATACCCCTCGGGGCGCGCCATGCCGAAATTGCGCGCCAGCCGTGATTGCGTGTCGGTACCCTTTTCCTGTCCGATCACCACGACCGGACGATCGTCAAGCCGCGCAATGCCGCCCATGATTGCGTTGTCATCGGCAAAATTCCGATCTCCCGCCAGCGGCGTGTATTCGGCAAACAGCGTGTCGATGTAATCCTTGCAATGGGGCCGGTCCGGGTGGCGCGCGACCTGGCATTTTCGCCACGGCGTCAATCCTTTGTAAAGATCGCGCAGCAGCTTTTCGGCCTTCTGGTCCAGCGCCGATGCTTCATGCGCCACATCCATTTCAGGGTTGGCGCGCGCCATGGCACGCAACTCGGTCGCCTTGCCCTCGATCTCGGCAAGCGGTTTCTCGAACTCCAGATAGTGCATGCTCACCCCGGCCCCGTTACAGCCCAGGTTATATGCCTGCGCGCGGGTGCGATTGCAACGTGGATCAGCCGATGTGAAACAAGGTGTTGAACAGTTTCGGATCCAGGCTTTCGGCGGCAAAGGTCGGTCCTTCGGTCAGCACGCTGACGGCGTCGTGGCTGTGAAGGCTTTCCTGATGGCTCGCGATCACGCGGAAATCGCCGACCCGTGGATCGGCCAGCAACTGCTTGCAGAAGGAGCGCGCCGCATCCTCGACAAAGATCGGGTTCGCGGCATTCAACTCGGCAAAGGCCTGTTCATCCTCACGCTTGACCATGACCTGAGTTTCCGTCGGCACGGCGGCGCGGCAAAGCTCGATCAGATCCTCGAACCACAGGCATTTTCCGGGAAGAGCCTCGACCGACACCCGCGCGACAGAGCGCTGCGAATGCGGTGTCGCCAGTTGCCCGCGCGTCACGCGTGCATGTTCACTCAGCTCCAGCGAACATGGGCAAGTTGAGGAATAGACGTAGTCGAGATGCATGAACCGGCGCCGCACACCCTGACGGTCGCTCAATTCCAGCGCAATGTCGTAATACTGATATCCCTCCAGGCCAGAACGCAGGCTGCGCACCTTCATGGGAAAGGAAAATCGCATCTGGATGCGGGCGTCGAAGCTTTCCAGATCGGATTTGTAGTCGTCCAGCGCGGCCTCGATCACGCCGAAGCTGAAGGTGCGTTCGGCATGGCCATAGAAGGTGCGCATGATCCGCGACATGTTGATGCCCTTCTTCCCGGCATCAAGGCTCACGGTACCGGTAACGCTGGTTTCCAGCGTCAGATCGCCGTTGTCGCGCGCATGGAACCGGATCGGCAGGCGAAAGTTGGAAATCCCGACGTGCTGGATCGGCGCACGCGCGCCAACGATCAGGCTGGCCGGGCCGTTCTGCAGGTCCGGCAACCCGTCGCGATAGGCCCCGTCGGCGGCAAAACCTTCGGGATATGTGCGCGAGAACAACGGATAGTCGACCGGGGGCGCATCGGGCAGCAGCCGCGAAACCGCCGGGTCCAGCGCCACGATATCAGCGTCCGGCGCCTTGGACGCCCAACGGCGCAGCACCTCCAGTGCTGCCGCCGCTTCGTCGCGGCTGGGCTGCAGGTCGATCTCGGGCGTGTGTATTTTCATCGGGCCAGGCCCCTCTGTTTCGCGGTCCCGGGAAGGATAGGCGTTTTTCACAACCGTTCCACCCTGTGGGGGTCAGTTTTTTTCAATCCGTCCCCAGCGCGGAATGCAAGTCGGCAACAAGATCGTCGCAATCTTCAAGCCCCACGCTGAACCGGATCAGCCCGGGGGTGATACCCAGCTCCGCCTTTTCCGTGTCAGGCAGGCGCTGGTGCGTGGTTGTCGCCGGATGGGTCGCGATGCTGCG
>SKKS01000352.1 GCA_007123625.1 Paracoccaceae bacterium | reverse complement strand
GTCGTCGCTGATTCCCCATTCCGTTGCCAGACGCGGTGTCAGTGCGCCGTCGTCGGCACGGCCCACCAGCGTTTCGTAGATATGGTGGTTCAGTGTGTGGGTCGGGCCTTCGTTCTGGCTGTGGGGGTCCATCGTCAGCGCATCGGCCACGCGTGCCCAGCGGATGGTTTCGGCATCTGCCGCCACGCTGGTGAGCGTAAGAGCTGCCGCAGCGGCACCCAGCATCAGCCCGGCGCGCGCGTTGCGCAGGATTGGCATCATGAACATGTCAGTCTCCCTGATCTGAATTTTCTCCGGTCCGGCCTTCTCGGCGACCGCAAGAAACTGCCCGAGTGTTCTGTACTTTACGGCAGCGTGTCAAGCTCCGAGCGGCAAAGTGAGCAGGTTTGGCCGTGGCGACAGGGCAGGGACCGAATGTCGGCATCAAACGACAACCCCGGCGGATTCCACGCCTGAAATGCCCCGGATCGGTCGACTTCCAGCGCAAGGGGTAGTTTGCAGGGTTGTTGCCTGTCTGCTGGATGACGTTGCGGCACGTCCCATACAGCGGACTGCCCCGCGAATGTCCCGGATCATGGCGCGCCGCGCACACGGTGCGGCGCCATCGGATCCAGCTCGAATACGGTGGAATCAATTTACGCAGCAGCCCAAGCGTCGGAACACAATCGATTCACGCCAGGTACGCTTCGACATGATCTGAAGGCGCGCCAGCGTTCTCCACCGGTTCGAGAACCTTGACTGGCGAGATCGGGAACCGGCTGATCACGCCAACAATCCTTGGACCCGCGAGGATCCTCCAGTGCCCAGAATCCCCGCGGAGCTATGTGCCGCTGAACTCCAGCAGCACACGACCATCGATATCTGTAACATATGTCCATTCAGGAAGCACTTAACATGTGCGGCGGCTACGTCCCATTGTTTTTGCGGTTGCACCTTGCCGCGAGGGGGTAATGCGGAGGGCGGGCGGTAGTTCGTCAGGGACTTCGAGACGAGGTCCTTATGAGCCCTCGGCCTGCGGGGCATGGGCCCAGGGCTCATAAGGACCTCGTCGCGTAGTATATAACGAGCTACCGCCCGCCCTCCGCTCTGCACCATCACGGCAACGCGCAAGCGCGAAATCAATCGGGCGTAGCCGCCGCTTACTGCGGACACGGCTGGCGAAAACAATAAGCCGAAGGGCCTGCGCTGCGGGAAGGGGGCCGTCACAAGTCGGACCCACTGTCGGGAAACATAGGAGGGACCCTGAACCCTACAAACGTGTACACGAGACAACACTGGACAGCCAGACTGGCGAGGGAGCACCCGAGCCGGGTGTTTACGTCCCTGCACCACCTGAGCGGCGAGTGCTGCAAGCACCAGCGTCACCGCCAGTGCTTCAGGCGGGTCACCCGCATGGCAAACCACAAGGCCTGCTTGAAGCAGGGATTGACCCCGAAGCGGGCGCCCATGTCGTGCGGTTGATGGGCGAGGACAAGCGCCACCTGTTCAGCATGGCCGAATATGCGGTATCCCTGATCGGGCGTTTCCAGGGCACTCCGGGGTGGTCTGCCTCCATGAAATCGTCCGGTTGACCATTCCGTCGGCGCGCAAGCCGAAGTTCGATCACTCCCGCGCCGCGCGCTCTGCGCGCGGCGCCCGGCCCAACGGGATAAGCCCCGTCAGGGGCGAAGACGGGCGGGAGAACCGGTCAGACTCTATCGGGCGACCATCGCCATCAGGCGTGCCTTCTCGCCCCGGTCCTGCAGGTCAGAGATCGCTTGCGCCAGTGCTTCGAGCGAGGCAACGGAATGGCCTGCGCGCAGGGCGTCCACATGCGGCAGCATGGCGCGGATGCCCGCCGCGCGGGGCGCGAACCGGTCCCAGCGCAACAGCGGGTTCACCCAGACCAGCCGCCGCGAGGACAGGTGCAGCCGCTCCATCGCGCGGGCCAGTGCCGCCGGATCGCCCCGGTCCAGCCCGTCGGTGATCAGTACCACCACCGCCCCCTGCCCCAGCACCCGGCGCGACCAGTCGCGGTTGAACGCGGCCAGGCATTCGCCGATCCGCGTGCCGCCCTGCCAGTCCTGCGCCTGCGCGCCGGCGGCATCCAGCGCGGCATCCGCGTCGCGCTGGCGCAGGTGCCGGGTGATATTGGTCAGCCGGGTGCCGAAGGTAAAGGCATGCACCCGCGCCCAGCCCCCGCGCGCGCCCTGTCCTTGCCGGTTGGCGACCGCATGCACGAAATGCAGCACCATGCGCGAATAATCCGACATCGACCCCGAGATGTCGCAGATCACCACCAGCGCGGGCCAGCGCGTGGCGGGTCGCCTCCGGGCGAGTGCCGTCACCTCGCCACCGGTGCGCAACGCGGCGCGCAGGGTGCGACGCCAGTCCGCCGTCGCTCCGCGTGGATGGGCCTGCTGGCGCCGTGTGGGCACCGGGCGCACCGGCAGCGACAGACGCGCCAGCATGCGCTTCGCCTGGACGGCTTCCTCGGCGCTCATCTGTTCGAAATCGAGGGTGCGCAGCCGCTCCTCGCTGGAGGCGGTGTGCGTGGCATCGATCTCGATCTCCATGTCTTCGGGTGCGGAATCATCGGGGGACGGGGGCCGGTCCGGCGCTTGCGCCCCGTCCACAAGCGCTTCGGCGGCGCGTCGCGCGGCGCTGGCGGCGGCGGTTTCCTCCTGCACCCCGCGCACGGCGGGCAGCATAAGCGCCATCATGTGTTCCATGAAGCGCGGATCGCGCCAGTACAGCCGGAACACCTGGTTGAAGACTGCGCGCTCCTCGGGACGGTTCACCAGCACCGCGTGCAGCGTCCAGTAGAAATCATCGCGCCGGGTAAATCCGGCGGCGGCCACAGCGCGGATCGCCTCGATCACCCGGCCCGGGCCGATCGGCAGCCCCGCCCGGCGCAGCGCGCGGGCAAAGTGCACGACGTTCTGTGCCAACTTGGGGTCGTCAGGCAGAGAGAGCGGTGCGTATTCGGGCATTGTCGGATCCGCAGTCAGGTCGATCGCAGACTATCGCGTCGTTGCTGCGCGACCAAGCGGGATAAGCCGCCACCTCGCCAAAGGTCGCAGACGCCGGGCGCAATGCGCCGGGGATTGTGAGCACTTTGGAGAATTCGGCAAGTACCGCACGTGGTGCCGCACAAGCGCGATGGCGTCCGTTACAACGCCGCCCACACCCTTCGCTTCCAAAGTGCCATTCGCGACGCCTGCAGGCGCACAGGCTTCGAGTGCACGTCATGGCTCTGCGCGCTGTCATGCGCGCTGGCGTACCCCGCCGCCAAGCCGGTCATTGCGGCGGGGGCGCCCTGTTGTCCACCACTCAGAACGTCGCGTTCACCGCACCGCCGTCCAGCAGCAGGTTCTGCCCCACGATGAACCCGGCATGCTGCGAGCAAAGGAACGCACAGGCCGCACCGAATTCGCCCGCGGTGCCGTAGCGCCCTGCGGGGATCGATTGTTCCCGCCGGGCGCGGGCTTCCTCGGGGGTGATGTTCGCGGCCTTTGCGGCGCCCGCATCCAGCGAGACCGCCCGGTCGGTGGCATGTATGCCCGGAAGCAGGTTGTTGATCGTCACCCCATGCCCGGCAACCTGTCGTGCGGTCCCGCCCACGAAACCGGTCAGCCCGGCGCGCGCGCTGTTGGACAGGCCCAGCACCGGGATCGGCGCCTTGACCGACTGGCTGGTGATGTTCACGACCCGGCCCCAGCCGCGGTCCATCATTCCGGGCAGCAATGCCTGCATCAGCGCGATGGGGGTCAGCATATTGGCGTCCAGCGCGGCAATAAAATCGTCCCGGCTCCAGTCGCGCCACATGCCCGGTGGCGGGCCGCCCGCATTCGTGACCAGGATGTCCACGTCACCGGCGGCTGCCAGCACCTGCGTGCGTCCGGCCTCGGTGGTGATGTCGGCGGCGACCGTCGCCACCTCGACCCCATGTGCCGCGCGGATGGCTTCGGCGGTGTGCTCCAGCGCTTCGGCCCCGCGCGCGTTCAGCACCAGCGCGACCCCTGCTTCGGCCAGCGCCTCGGCGCAGCCCCGGCCCAAACCTTTCGACGATGCGCAGACCAGCGCGCGCTTGCCCCGAATTCCCAGATCCATGCGTTTCTCCCCTTTTTGCGGTCGGCCGCTCTGTGCGGCTCCCGGTCGTGTTGATGCTCCCATGTGTCACGAAATGCCGCGCGATACAAAGCCCCGTGCGATTGCCTGCCGCACCGCCCTTTGTGCGCCGCTGCACAGCAGGCGCTGTCGGCGGTAGATGCACCAGCGGCCGGGAACCCCGCGCGCCGCGCAAGCGGCGCCCGGCCCAACCGGCGCAGCCCCGCAAGGGGCGAAGACGGGCGGGAGAACCGGTCAGACCTGTTGCGCGCCTTTGCCTTGATGCCGGGCGCCAGTCGGAGCGCTTGACCGCACCCCCGCCCAGCCGGTAGCGAAGGGCCAGGCAATCGCAGCAGGCACATGACCGACATCCCCCCCTTTCGATGCGAGGTTTTCGCCGCCACCGATATCGGCGTCGTTTCGGGTGTCGGGCTGGGCGAGCCACTCCTGCCGCTGGGGCAGGTGTTCGAGGGCGACATCTACCAGCTTCGTCCCGATGCCATCCCGCGCGTGCTTGCGCTCGATACACGCAGCGCCCCGCCCCGGGTCGCGCCCGGCGCCGCGCTGGGCACCTCGGGCGAGGCTATCGCCTCGGGCGGGCGCCTGCTGCTGATGGCAGCTGATGGCCAGAAGGTCACGCTGGAGCTGCTTGCCCCGGGCGGGGTGCTCCATGCGCTGCCGCTCAGCCCGTTGCGCGCGCAACTCGACTACACGCTAATCCGGGCTGATCAGGGCGGTGGCGCCCTGCGGCTGTCGGACATGGCCTGCGCCAGCTTCGTGCGCGGCACGCGGATCGCGCGGCCCGGCGGCACCCAGACCCCGATCGAGGATCTGTGCATCGGCGACGTGGTGCTGACCCGAGACAACGGCCCGCAGCCGCTGGCGTGGATCGGGCGCACCAGCCTGCGCGCCGAAGGAAACTTTGCGCCGGTGGAATTCGCGCCCGGCGTGCTGGGCAATGCCGATACCTTGCGGCTAAGCCCGCACCACCGGGTGTTCCTGTACCAGCACGGCGCGGCGCGGCTGGCCGACCGGGCCGAGGTTCTGGTGCAGGCGGTTGCGCTGGTGGACGGCGCGCGCGTTCGCCGCCGCGAAGGTGGCTTCGTCGACTATTTCAGCCTTGTGTTCGATGCGCACGAGATCGTCTATGCCGAGGGCACGCCCGTCGAAAGCCTGCTTGTGGGGAAAGCGATGGCGCCGCGCCTGCCGCCCGGTCTGGCCGAGGACCTGCAGCGCCGGTTTCCCGGTCTCGCGCAGCACCCGCATTTCGCGGTTGAACCCGAAGCGCCGACCGACCTGCTGCGCGCCCGTATCCTGCGCTCGCCGCCCGACACCGGGGCATGAAACCCGCATCCGCCGCGTGCCCGTTGGCGGTAAGCTGGCGCGCCAGTACCGTACCGGAGACACCCCGCAGGACATGCGGGGGGCAGTGGAGTCAGGCGGGCTGGGGTGAAAGGCGCACCGGCGCGTTATTCGGCTGCCTGACGCATGGCCACCAGATCAAGCATGTAGCGCTCCAGTTCCACGCGCAGGTCCGGGCGCGCCAGACCGAAGGCAAGCGTCGCCTGCAAGAACCCGTCCTTGGACCCGCAATCGAAGCGCTCCCCCGCGAACCGATAGCCGTAGACGTTGTTGGTCGCGGCGATCTGGGCGGCGATGGCGTCGGTCAGCTGGATCTCGCCGCCTGCGCCAGGGGTGACGTTGTCAAGATGGCGCATCACGTCGTGCGACAGGATATAGCGCCCGATCACTGCCAGGTTCGACGGCTCGGTGCCCGGGGCGGGTTTTTCCACCATGCCCTTGACCGGCAGCACCGAGCGGATCGCCGGGTGCACGTCCAGCACGCCATAGGCATGGACCTTGTCGCGCGGCACTTCCATGGCGGCGACCATACTGCCGCCGGTATCGGCATAGGCTTCGACCATCTGCTTGAGGCAAGGCTTGTCAGCCGCGATCACGTCATCGGGCAACAGCACGGCAAAGGGCTCGTCCTTGATCAGATGGCGCGCGCACCAGACCGCGTGGCCCAGCCCGAGCGCCTGATGCTGGCGCACATAAGCGATGGCGCCGCTGGCCATGTTGGTGGCTTCCAGCGTTTCCAGAAGCGCGGTTTTGCCCTTGGCGCGCAGGTTCGACTCCAGTTCCGGCGCGCGGTCGAAATAATCCTCGAGCGCGCCCTTCCCGCGCGAAGTGACAAAGATGAATTCTGTGATCCCGGCCTCGCGGGCCTCGTCGATGGCGTATTGAATCAGGGGACGGTCCACCAGGGTCATGATTTCCTTGGGCACCGACTTGGTGGCGGGCAGGAACCGCGTGCCCATGCCGGCAACGGGAAAGACAGCTTTCGTGACCTTGTGCTTCATCTAAATCTCCACTGGTTTGTCTTGAGGGCGCCTGTGCATTTGCGACAGGCCGCTTATGTGGCTGCGTTTCGACGGACCAGTGAGTGCGCGTTGTTCACGGCGCAAATGGGGCGCAAAGCGGACCAATTCTGAAGATTGCATGAAAATGAAGACCCTGCCCGCCATAATCGGGCGGGCCGGACTTGGCGGAAACCTGTCAGGGGGCGATCAGATCGACACCGGGGACATGCGCGACGAAAAACGGGTTCTCAAACCCGGGCTTGCCATAGGCCAGCGGGGTGTGATCGTCCAGCCGCAGCACCCGGCCCCCGGCGCCCGCAAGCACCGCATGGCCCGCAGCGGTGTCCCATTCCATCGTCCGGCCCAGCCGCGGGTAAAGATCGGCCTCGCCCGCCGCCAGCAGGCAGAACTTCAGCGACGATCCGGCACTGACCAGATCGGCCACACCATAGCGGGCGATATGCGCGTCAGTGGCGGCATCGCGGTGGGATTTCGATGCCACGACCAGCAGCGCCGCGTTGTCCGGCGTGCGCACCTGCAGCGGGGTCCGCGCGCCGGGCGTGTCGGCGAAGGGGCCGCGTTCCTCGACCGCGGCGCCGTCATCAAGGGTCAGGAACAGCCGCTCCTTGGCAGGCGCATAGACTATGCCGCGCGTGGGCACGCCGTCTTCGACCAGCGCTATGTTCACGGTGAAGTCGCCCCGCCTGCGGATGAATTCCTTGGTGCCGTCCAGCGGATCGACGATCAGGAACCGCGCGGCGCGCACCTGGTGGCTGTCGGCGCGTTCCTCGGTGACAATCGGGATGTCGGGGAACGCCCGCGCCAAACCCTGGGCAATGATCCGGTCGGCGGCCAGGTCGGCCTCGGTCACCGGGCTGTCGTCGGATTTGGCACGCACATCGAAGTCGGGGCGCTGGTAAATCTCCATGATCGCGGCACCTGCCCGCAACGCGAGGTCCCGAAACACCGTGTCCATCCGTCCTGTCGTCATCTACCGCTCCCCCGACGTAACCTTTTGCAAACGCGCTCTGCGCAAAGATTGAGAAACCTGCGCGCGTGACTTATGCTTGCGCGGGCAGGTTATCACAAGCATGGCGCGGCGCACACCGCAGCACTGCGATTGGAAAGCGGAGTGCCATGCAGGATCAACAGGGTCGCGTACCGGGTATGATCAAGGCCATCGGAATTCTGGAGCTGATCTTTCACGCTGCCGTGCGGTCAATCCGCAAGGGGCACGGCAACGCGATTGTCGGCCTGTTGATCAACATTGCCCAGACCGTGGCGCTGGTGCTGGTATTCTGGGCGGTGTTCGCGTTTCTGGGTATGCGCGGGGCGGGGCTCAGGGGCGATTTCCTGATGTTCCTGATGACCGGCGTGTTCCTGTTCATGTGTCACGTCAAGGCGCTGACGGCGGTGGTGGGGTCCGAGGGGCCAACTTCGCCCATGATGAAGCATGCGCCCATGAACACGATCATCGCGATCGGCGGCGCCGCGCTGGGCGAGCTTTACACGCAGGTGCTTTCGCTGCTGGTGGTGCTGTTCTTCTATCATGTGCTGTGGGAGCCGCTGGCGATCGATCAGCCCGGCGCCGCCTTCGGGGTGCTGCTGCTTGCGTGGTTCGCCGGCCTGGGGCTGGGCATGGTGATGCTGGCGCTCAAGCCCTGGGCCCCGAACGCGGTCAAGCTGGTGACCCAGATCTATACCCGGTTCAACATGATCGCCTCGGGAAAGATGCTGGTGGCAAACATGCTACCGGCAAGCTTTCTGCCCTATTTCGCGTGGAACCCGCTGTTTCACATGATCGACCAGGCGCGCGGGTATACGTTCATCAACTACAACCCGTTCAACACCTCGCTGGCCTATCCGATCTATTTCGCGCTGGTGGTGCTGGTGCTTGGCCTGATGGGTGAATTCTACACACGCCGGAATATTTCGCTCAGCCGCACAGCGCGGCAATAAAATTTCGCACAGGGGTCTGGACCAGCATGTTTTTCCGGTGCATGCTGCACGCGCGGCAGCGTTTTTTGCAGGCGCAGCGGCATGGTGGCAAAGCCTTTTGTCCGGAATGCGGCGGTTTTTGTGCCGGGCGCAGTTTTTCGTGGACATATTGGTAAGAAACTTTTACCACCGACGCGGGGGGCAAGGTGCGGAGGCGACCGGAAGGGCGTCTGAAAAGACACTTATCCACCCGAATTGACGGCGCATGCCTTCGTGCGCCCACTGAGGACCCGGCCCGGGGCCGGAACGGACCAACATCAGGGGGGAGACCCATGAAGAAACTTTTTACCACCACCGCGGTTTGCATGGCCGTGGCGGCACCTGCAGCGCACGCACAGGACACCTGGCAACTGCAGTCGACCTATCCCGGCTCGTTGACGCAGCTTGGTACGCTGGGCGTGCGGATCGCCGACCAGATCACGCGAATCACCGATGGTGAGATCAACATGGTCTTCCAGGAGCCAGGCGGGATCGTGCCTGCGCTGGAAGTGTTCGATGCCGTTGGGACCGGTGCTGTTGAAGCCGGCTGGTCCACACCCGGCTACTGGGCCGGTCGTGTGCCCGCGCTTCAGCTCCTGGCGGCGGTGCCCTTCGGCCCGCAGGCCGGTGAATACTTGGCATGGGTCAAGTTCGGCGGCGGCAAGGAGCTGTTCGACGAGCTGTGGGAGCCGCACAACGTCAAGTCGATCCATTGCGCCATCATCGCGCCCGAAGCTGCGGGCTGGTTCCGCCAGCCGATCGAATCGACGGATGATTTCCAGGGCCTGACCATGCGGTTCTTTGGCCTTGGCGCACTGGTCATGGAAAAGATGGGCGTGTCCACGCAGCTTCTGGCCGCAGGCGACATTTTCCCGGCACTGGAGCTTGGCACCATCGACGGCGCCGAGTTCTCGATGCCTGCCATCGACCTGAACCTCGGCTTCTATCAGGTCGCACAGCATTACTATTTCCCCGGCTGGCACCAGCAGGCGACCCTGTTCGACCTGATGATCAACCTTGATCTGTGGGAAGGCCTGGACGAATCGACCCAGTTCAAGATCGAAACCGTCTGTGATGCAAACATCGCCTACGGTCTGGCAGAAGGTGAGGCGCTGCAGTTCGCTGCCCTGCAGGAGCTCGAGGATCGTGGCGTGACCATTCACACCTTCTCGGACGAGGTCCTCGAGGCGCTTGAAGCGGCATGGCTGGAGGTCGCAGAAGAGCAGTCCGCCGCAGACGCCGACTTCGCGCGTGTGTATGAAAGCTACACGACCTTCCGCGAGAACTACAGCCGCTGGGGTGAGCTCGGGTATCTGCGCTGAGCGCCCAGTACCCTTGATGTGACCCAATTCTGGGCCGCGCGTGGCGAAGTCTGCGCGCGGCTTGTTGCAACAAGAGGAGTCACCCATGGCCCTTCGGGAAACACTTGGCACCATGGGTGCCGTGATCGCCCTGGCCGCAGCGGTCTGGCTGGTGGTGTTGCCATCGGATTCGCCGCAGATTTTCTTTACGCTCGCGGTGCTTCTGGCCGGAATGGCAGCGGCGACATTTCTGCGCGGCAATCCGGCCTCGTTTGCGGCTGCTTGCGTTCTGGGCTGGTTCGCGGTCATGTTCGCGCAGCCCTTCGCGCTGACCACGCGGGAAATCAACGGTTTGCGCCGATTGGCGGGCCGCGGCGACGAACAGGCCGAGGCTCTGCTGGCCTATTACGAGACCATGACCCCCTTTGCGCCCTATCTGATGGTCGTGCTGACCGTACTGATCCTGTTCATGTTCATCTATGGCGTGGCGCGCGGGCGGCTGACGGTTTTCCAGAACATGCTGGACGCCAGCAACGGGCTGGCAACGTTCCTGACGCGGGTGGGCGTTACGTCGGCGGTGGTTCTGTTCTCGGCGCTGATCTTCGCGATCATGTACGACGTGATCCAGCGACAGTATCTGGGCTTCAATCCGCAGTGGACCCGCACCGACTGGTACCGGATGTTCAGCGCCACAAGGGTGCAGGAAATGGAATGGCACCTGCACGCGGCGCTGTTTCTGATGTGTCTTGGCTATGCGTATATCAAGGACGCGCATGTGCGCATCGAACTGGTGCGCGACGCGTTGCGCCCGCGCACACGGGTGTGGATCGAACTGGGCGGGTGTCTTCTGTTCATGGTGCCCTATTGCTATGTCGTCATGAAGTACGGGATCGAGAACGCGATGCGGTCGTGGAACATCGGCGAAAGTTCGGCCGCCATGACCGGACTTGATCATCGCTTTGTCATCAAGTCCATTTTGCCGCTTGGCTTTGCCCTGATCGCGCTGGCGGGGATGTCGGTGGCGCTCAAGTGCGTGGTCTATCTGTTCGGACCGCCGTCGCTGCGGGGGCAATCAAACTATTACGCGCACAGTCACCAGAACCCTGCACCGCCGGAAGAAGGCGCCCCGGCGCCTGCGCAGCAGACGGTCTAAGCGGAGAGGGAACGCGGAACCATGGAATTTCTGATAACCTATCTGCCGCTGGTGATGTTCGCCGTGCTGGCGCTGCTGCTGTTCACCGGCTATCCGGTGGCGTTCATTCTGGGTGGCGTCGCGCTGCTGTTCGCTGTTCTGGGCGACCTTGCAGGCACTTTCCGGTTGCAACAACTGACCCTGATTCCGCTGCGGATTTACGGCGGGACGATGGAAAGCCTGGTGCTGGTGGCCATACCGATGTTCACCTTCATGGGCACCATGCTGGAAAAATCCGGCGCCGCGCGTGATCTTCTTTATGCGTTGCAGGTGATGTTGCGGCGCGTGCCGGGGGGGCTGGCGCTTTCGGTCACACTGATGGGCACGATCATGGCCGCGACCACGGGGATCATCGGCGCATCGGTGGTGATGATCACGCTCATGGCCCTGCCCGTGATGATGAAGGCGGGCTACAACATACCGCTGGCCACGGGCACCATTGCGTCGTCGGGCACGCTGGGGATTCTGATTCCACCGTCGATCATGCTAGTGATCATGTCGGACCTGCTGTCGGTGCCAGTGGGGACGGTGTTCATTGCCGCGCTGATGCCGGGGCTACTGCTGGCGGCGCTGTATTTCGTCTACATCCTTTTGCTGTGCGGGTTTCGCCCGGACCTGGCGCCGCCCATGGCCGATGACATCGGCCCGTCCACCCGTGCCGAGTTCTGGAAGATGGTCTTTTCCAGCTTTCTTCCGCCGATCTTCCTGATCTTCTGCGTGCTGGGCTCGATCTTCCTGGGCCTTGCCACCCCAACCGAGGCCGCGGGCGTCGGTGCTTTCGGGTCGATCCTGCTGGCGGCCTGGAACCGGAACCTGAACTGGGCGAACTTCCTCGAGGTCTGCAAGCGCTCGGCACTGACGGTAGCCATGCTGTTCGGCATCTTTGTCGGCGCCACGGCATTCGCCTTCGTGTTCAAGGCCATCGGGGGCGAAACGCTGATCGTCAACTTCATCCGCGACACAGGCGTGGGTCCGTGGTCGATCCTGTTCGTGCTGCTGGCGATGGTGTTCCTGCTGGGCTTCTTCTTCGACTGGATCGAGATCACGCTGATCGTGCTGCCGATCTTTGCGCCCATCGTCGCGCTGCTGGATTTTGGCGGTCATGTGGGCAGCTGGGACGGGATCAGCAATCCGATCATCATCTGGTTTCTGATCCTTGTGGCGGTGAACCTGCAGACCAGTTTCCTGACACCGCCCTTCGGATTCGCGCTGTTCTACATGAAGGGAGTGGCGCCGCCCGAGGTAAAGATCCAGCAGATCTACAAGGGGATCATTCCGTTCGTGGCGCTGCAGGTGGCGGGACTGGCGATGTGTGTGGCCTTCCCGGCGATCGTGTTGTGGTTCCCCAGTTATATATTGGGCGGCTAGCAAAGCTGCAGTGAATACTGCTACAGGCCGGTGGCAAATGCCGCCGGCCCTTCTTGTGCGCTCTTTCATCGGAACTCCGTCGCATGTTCTTCGACCCGCTGCTGTACGGCTTCGTTTTTCTGGGCATGTTCTCGCCCGGCCCGAATGTGATCATGCTGACCGCTTCCGGCGCGCGCTTCGGGTTCCGCGCAAGCGTTCCGCATCTGTTGGGCGTGGTGTTGGGCGTGGGGGTCATCGGCGCGGTCACCGCGCTGGGCGTTGGCGCGCTGGTCCTGGCGAACCCGGTGCTTGGGCTGGTGTTGCAGATGTTGGCGGCGGCGTGGATCCTTTGGATGGCATGGAGCTACTACAGGGCCACGCGCAGCCCGGCCGGGCTGGTCGACGATGCCGGAACCCCGATGACCCTGTGGCAGGCAGTGCTGTTTCAGTGGATCAACGCCAAGGTCTGGGCGGTGGCCTTTGCGGCCTCGGCGGGGTATGGCGCGGGTATGGCGCCGTCGTGGGAGGCCGTGCGCCTGGCCACGGCGTTTTCCGGCGTGAACCTGGGCGTATGTCTGTTCTGGACCTCGGCAGGGGCGCTGCTGACGACGCTGCTGCACTCGCCGCGCCGCTGGCAGGTGTTCATGCGGATCATGGCACTTCTGTTGGCGGTCTCGGCGCTTATGGTATTTCTGTAGACTTGCAAACGGAGCGCGCGTTCCGCGCGCACGCCTTCTGGCGCTCCGCTGACGCTGCGCGCGGTTGGGGCCTGTTGCAGCAGGCAAGACAATGGGGGAACGGAGATGAATCTGGCAAGGCTGGCGGCAGAGCGCGGCGCCGACGGGCGCCCGGTGCGGGTGGCGCTGATCGGTGCGGGCAAGTTCGGGTCGATGTTTCTGGCGCAGGTGCCGCATATTGCGGGGTTGGAGGTCAGCCACATTGCCGATCTGGACCTGGACCGCGCGCGCGCGGCCTGTCGCACAGTCGGCTGGGATGACGCGCGGATTGCGGCGACACATTTCCTGGACAGCGGCGTTGCAGCGGCGCAGGCAGGCGCCGATGTGGTGATCGAAGCCACCGGCGCGCCCGGTCCGGGCATCGCGCATGCGTTGGCGGCGATGGCGGCGGGTGCGCATGTGGTGATGGTGAATGTCGAGGCCGATGTGCTGGCCGGGCCGGTGCTGGCGGAACGGGCGCGCGCGGCGGGCGTGGTCTATTCCATGGCTTATGGCGATCAGCCCGCGCTGGTGTCCGAGATGGTGGACTGGGCCCGCGCGACAGGGTTCGAGGTTGCCGCGGCCGGAAAGGGGACGAAGTACCTGCCCGCTTATCACGCGGTCACGCCTGATGATGTCTGGTCGCACTACGGGCTGACACCCGCGCAGGCCGCCGAGGCGGGCATGAACCCGCAGATGTTCAACAGCTTTCTGGACGGCACGAAATCCGCCATCGAAATGGCCGCCATCGCCAATGCCTGCGGGCTGGATGTGCCCGAAGATGGCCTGGGATTTCCGCCTTGCGGGGTGGACGATCTGGCCCATGTGCTGCGCCCGCGCAGCATTGGCGGGCAGCTTGCGCGCGACGGGATGGTCGAGGTCGTGTCCAGCCTGGAACGCGACGGCCGCCCGGTGTTTCGCGACCTGCGCTGGGGGGTCTATGTGGTGCTCAAGGCGCCCAATGATTACGCGGCGGCGTGCTTCCGGCAATACGGCCTGCCGACCGATTCCACCGGGCGCTATGCGTCGATGTACAAGCCCTTTCACCT
>SKKS01000491.1 GCA_007123625.1 Paracoccaceae bacterium | reverse complement strand
TCGGATGGCACCCGCACCACCAACTACTACAAGAACGACAACGCCACCGATCTGCAGGACGCAGGGCCTTTCAACGCGCTGTCGCGGGCGCTGTCGCTGGACCTGGGCCCCTATCAGACCCATATCGACGACATGCGACTGGTGGACTTCAAGGTGCGGATCACGCAAGGGGGAACCGAGGCGGTGACCTGCGTGACCATCGATTCCGAGGATGACGCAGGCACCCACTGGTCCACCGTGGGCGTATCGGCCAACCTGATCGACGCCGCGTTCGAGGCTTATCTGGACGCGATCAACTGGAAACTGATCCGGGCGGGCGCGCGCCCTGTCTGAACGCCCGTGCCGCCCGAAGGGACCGATGCCATGAACGAGCGTGCCTTTTTCGCCATCCACTCCGCCCTTCCGCGCGAAGGGCCGGGCGACCGCGCAAGCCTTGCCTGGGCGATGGCCTTTGCCCGCCCGCCCGCCGACGGGCGCATTCTGGACGCCGGGTGCGGGCCGGGGGCGGATATTCCGGGCCTTCTGGACTATGTCCCGCGCGGCGAGGTGGTGGCGGTGGACCTGCATGCGCCCTTCGCCAACCAGGTCCGGGCGCGGTTTCGCGGCGACGCGCGGGTGACGGTGCGGCACGGCGACATGCTGGCGCAATCGGGGCCGTTCGACCTGATCTGGGCAGCGGGGTCGCTGTATGCGCCGGGGGTCGAGGCGGCGCTGCCGGTCATGCGCCGGATGCTCGTGCCCGGCGGGCGGATCGTGTTCTCGGACCTGTGCTGGACCGGACCCGAGCGCCCCCCTGAGGCGGTGGATTTCTTCGCCACCGAATACCCGGACATGGGCGACGAGGGCACGCTGCGCACCCGCGTCGCCCGCGCCGGGCTGCGGTTCCAAACGGTGTGCAAGCTGCCCCCCGCCGCGTGGGAGGCCTACTACGGCCCGTTGGAAAACCGGCTGGACCTGTTGCGGCGCGACTTGCCGGATGACCCCGAGATCGCGACACAGGTCGCCGCGCATGAACGCGAGATCGCCGTGTGGCGCGCGCATGGAGATGCTTTCGGCTATCTGCTGTGCGTGACGGCGCGATGAGTGTTGATGCCTGTGCCGAGCTGGTGCGACGGGGCGATCCGGACCGTCATGCGGCCACGCTGGCCGCCCCGCCAGAGGCGCGCGCACGGCTCTGGCCGCTTTATGCGTTCAATCTGGAAATCGCGCGCGCGCCCTATGTGACGCAAGAGCCGCTGATCGCCGAAATGCGGCTGCAGTTCTGGGCGGATACGGTGGCCGAAGCCGCAATTGGCGCAACGCCGCGCGCGCATGAAGTGGCCACGCCCCTTGCCGCACTGATTCGCGACCACGCCCTGCCGCCCGCGGCGTTCGATGGCATGATCGCCGCGCGGCGCCGCGACATCACCCGCGCGCCCTTCGACGACACTGCCGCGCTGCTGGCGCATGTCGACGCCACGGCGGGCGCGCTGATGGAACTGGCGGCGCGTTCGCTGGGTGCGGGCGAGGGCACGTTACCCGTGGTGTCCGAATTCGCGCGCGGCGCCGGGCTGGCGAACTGGCTTATGGCCGTGCCCGCGCTTGAAGCCGCAGGCCAGCCGCCCCTGCCGTCGGGAGTGGGCGCCGACGTGCTTGCGCAAACGGGGCTGGTGCATCTGCGTTCCGCGCGCGCCCAGCGCGCAAAGGTGCCGCGCGCCGCGTTGTCGGCGCTGCTGACCGGATGGCAGGCAAAGGCCGTGCTGACCCGCGCGGTGCGCGATCCGGCAGCAGTGGCCGAAGGTCGGCTTGCGCCCTCGGAATTCCGCCGCCGGGGCGGTCTGTTGCTGCGCTCGGTTCTTGGCCGCTGGTAGAGCCGTGCGACGGTTTTTCCGCTGCATGAACCGGGCGGGCGTGCTAAGGAATGGCGCATGTCCCTTTGGTCCCGCATATCGCGCGCGCTGGCTGCGCTGCGTCAGGGCGAAAGCCTCAGCGCTGTGTTTGATCGACTGCGCACGCCACCCGAACGCTCGGTGGCGTTTGCCATTGCCGTGATCGCGCTGGGCGCAAAAATGGCCAAGGCCGACGGACAGGTGACCCGCTCTGAAGTGGCCGCCTTTCGCGAGGTGTTCACCATTCCCGCAGAGGAAGAAGCCAATGCTGCGCGGGTGTTCAATCTGGCGCGGCAGGATGTTGCGGGCTTTGACGCCTATGCCCGCCGGATCGCGCGCATGTTCCCGCCAAGATCCCCGGTGCTGGTGGACCTGATGGAGGGGCTTTTCCACATCGCCATGGCCGATGGTGCGCTCCATCCGGATGAAGAGGCGTTCCTGAACGAGGTGGCTGCGATCTTCGGCCTGACCGAGCGCTGCCTGCGCTGCCTGCGCGCACGCTTCGTAGGCGATGAAGATCCCGATCCCTATGCGGTGCTCGAAGTCGATTCTGACATGCCGATCGAGGATATCCGCCGCCGCTACCGCCAGGCGGTGCGCGACACGCACCCCGACAGGCTGGCCGCGCGCGGGGTCCCGCCCGAAGCGGTGCGCCTGGCCGAGCGGCGCCTGCGCGATGTCAACCGCGCGTGGGAAACGATCCGCCAGGACCGCGCCGCATGAGCGCAGGCACCGCGCTGCGCATCGCCACCTATAACGTCGCGTGGTTCAATGCGCTGTTCGACGAAAACGACCGGATGCATCGCGACGACGGACCCTCGGGGCGGCACGGGATCACCCGCGTGGCACAGCTTGATGCGCTGGCGGCGGTGTTCCGGGCGCTTGATGCCGATGCGATCATGATCATCGAAGCCCCGGACCAAGGGCCGGGCCGGTCCTGTGTCGCAGCGCTTGAAGGCTTCGCCGTTGCCTGCGGCATCCGCGCGTCCCGCGCGTTGATCGGGTTTGCCAGCGACAGCCAGCAGGAAATCGCCGTGCTACATGACCCGGCGCGAGTCCGGCTGATCCATGATCCGGCGCCGGGGCAGGCGGATGCGCCGCGCTTCGACGCCGCATATACCTACGCGGACCCCGTGACCGGAAAACCCGAGAAGGTGCGCTTCGCCCGCCCGCCGCTGGAGTTGTTGTGCGAGACCGCATCGGGCGCGCTGTTTCGCATGATTGGGGTGCACACCAAATCCAAGGCCCCCGCCGGTGCGCGGTTGCCTGCGGATATCCGGCGCATCGGCCTGGAAAACCGGCGCAAGCAGTATGGTCAATGCCTGTGGCTGCGCGCGCGGATTGACGATCATCTGCGCGCGCATGACCCGCTGATTGTCCTGGGTGACTTCAATGATGGCCCGGAAGTCGATGAATACGAAGATTTGTTTCCGCACTCCGGGGTCGAGATCGTTCTGGGCTGGGACCAGCCGCCCGAGATGCAGCTTTACGACCGTCATGCCCGCATGGGGCTGAGCAAGCACCTTGCGGCCGCGCCGGTGTCGGCCCGGTTCCAGATGCCGGACGGACGCTTCCTGTCGGCGCTGCTGGATTACATCATGGTCTCGCCCGAGTTACGTGCGCGCGAGCCCGGCTGGCGGATCTGGAACCCGTTCGACGATCCTGCATGCTATGGCGATCCCGGCTTGTGCGCGGCGCTGCTGGAGGCATCGGATCATTTTCCGGTGACACTGGATATCACCCTCTAGCGTCAGGTGCGGGCGGGCGGGTATCATTGCTGCATGTACACCGTCCGATCCCTGTTTGTGGTGCTTGCCATTGGCCTGATGGTCGCTGCTCCCGGCACCGCGCGGGCAGGGGATGGCGCACGTTCGCTTGCCGAAGCGATCGAGGAATTGCGCGAGGGGGCTGAAGAGCTGTTGCGCGGCTGGATGGACGACATCGCCCCGCATCTGCGCGAATTGGAGCCGAAGGCCGAAGACCTGGGCCCGCGGCTGCGCGAATTGTTCGACCAGTTCGGCAACTTGGGTGCCTTCCACCCTCCCGAGGTGCTGCCCAACGGCGACATCATTCTGCGCCGCCGACAGGGCTTCGACTCGCCTGTCCCGGACGATGCGCCCGAGGCCGACCCCGAAGCCGAGCCCCCGCACGTGACAGAG
>SKKS01000020.1 GCA_007123625.1 Paracoccaceae bacterium | reverse complement strand
GGTGCACAGCGCCGGGATTCAGGATCGCGACGGCGCACCGGATGTTCTGAAAGAGGGGGCCGCGCGATATCCCCTCTTGCGCCCTCTCTTTGCCGATGGCGGCTATGCCGGGCCCAAACTCCGGGAAGCCTTGCGAGCTTTCGGACGCTGGACCGTCCAGATCGTCAAACGCTCCGACACGGTCGAAGGGTTCGAAATCCTCCCCCGGCGCTGGGTGGTCGCGCGCACCCTCGCCTGGCCGGGCCGCCGGTGCCGCAGACTGTCGAAGGACTGGGAAAAATCCATCGCCAGCGCAGAGGCCTGGCTGCTCGTCGCGCATATCAGACGCATGACACGCCTGCTCGCAACCCGATGATCCTCAAACAAAAGTTTTGAATCAGACTTTGAGATCGTCAGCTGAGCCGCGGCCTTTGAAATCCAGCTTTTCACCCTTCACGCGAAAGGCGCCGACTGTGCTGGTGCGCCGCTGAGCCCCCTGTCGAAGGGAACCGACCCATGGCGGTATGCAGACCGGCCGCTGCGAAGACACCTAGAGAGATCCGAGTCTTGCGCTTTCTACCTGTTCCCTCTGATTTCATCGAGCCCATGACCCTTGACCTCGCCGCATGATCAGGGGCAAAGGCAAACTGCTCATCGTGGCCTCGTCCGAACCTCTCCGCGGCTCCCGCATCCTGCGCTACTACCGCTGGAGGTGGTTCATCGAGCGCCTGTTTTCCGACAGCGAGGCCAAGGGACTGAACATTGAAGATACCCGCCTGACTTTCACGCATAGGCTGAGCCTGTTGATCGCAATCACCGCCATCGCCATCGCTCTGGCTTGCCGCGCCGCCGCAACGCGCCCTGGCCAGAAATGTCCGGCTCGGACAAAGCACGGCTACTGTGAGAAATCATGGTTCCGAACAGGTTTTGACGAACTCCGCCGCAGATTTCGATCCGGCCGGAACGAACCCATCGCAGACTGGAGAATCGTCATTCCAAAGCGCTTGAAACTCAGTGTCGCGTCGTGTGTGAACTTAGGGGCGAAGCTGGCTGCGCTGATCGACTGGGAGATCTTTGTCAACGCCGGTTCAAAACTGGCCCATACGGTTGAGGTATTTCTGACCCTTCCGGGCGCGGAGGAGGCCAGAGAGCGCGGGGTCGTTACATAACCCAAGCGCGGTCTGGACTGCGGGCTTGGCATCCGGCTGCTGTTTGCCGGGCCGGAGTGACTGTCCGGCGCGGCCTGCCTGCTTGCCCGCGTCGGCGCGGTATCCACAGTCCAAGTCTGATCGTTTCGCGCCTATCGGTCCAGCACGGAGCGCAGTTTCTGCGCAAGGGTCTTCAGGCGATAAGGCTTGCCAAGGAAATCCACATCGGGGTCCAGCCTGCCGTTATGCATGATCGTGTTTTCGGTGTATCCGGACATGTAGAGTACCCGCAGCTCCGGCCGCATCTTTCGCGCGATCCTCGCCAGCTCTCCGCCGTATATGCCGCCGGGCATCACGATATCGGTCAACAGCAGGTCAAAGCCGTCGGCGGTTTCGAGCCTGCGCAACGCGTCGTCGCCATTGCTGGCCGCCGCCACCGAGTACCCGAGCGCCGCCAATTGGTTGCAAAGGTTCTCGCGCACCAGCATGTCATCTTCGACCACCAGAATGCGTTCGCTTCCCGGCACCGGAGCGTCGGCTTGGGCGTCCTGGTCGGGGGCGACGACGTCGGAATGCGCCCGGTGGAAATACATCCGCACGGTGGTGCCTTCGCCCGGTTCGGAATAGATCTTGATGTGGCCGCCGATCTGCTTGACGAAGCCGAACACCATGCTCAGCCCAAGTCCGCTGCCCTTGCCCACTTCCTTGGTGCTGAAGAATGGCTCGAAAGCGCGGCTCAGGGCCTCGCTGTCCATCCCATGCCCGGTATCGGACACTGACAACATGACGTATTCGCCGGGTGCCACATCGGCGTGGTTCGCGGCGTATGCGTCGTCCAGCCACTGGTTGGCAGTTTCGATGATCAAGCGCCCGCCGTCTGGCATGGCATCACGGGCGTTCAGCGCAATGTTGAGCAGCGCGACTTCGGTCTGTCCGGGGTCGAGTTCGGTTTGCCACAATCCGTCCGCGCGCAGGACTTCGATGTCGATGCTTTCGGGCAGGGTGCGGCGGATGAGTGTCTCGATCCTTTCAAGGTGGTGATTGAGATCGATTACCTTGGGATCCAGCGGCTGGCGACGGGCGAACGCAAGCAGCCGATCTGTCAGCTCGGCACCGCGCTCGGCGGCGCGGATGGTGACTTCAGCCATGGTCCTGGCCGGATCATCTTCGGCCAGAAGGTCCGCCAGCAGTTCGGCATTTCCCAGGATCACGGTAAGGATGTTGTTGAAATCATGCGCCACACCGCCCGTAAGTTGCCCGATCGCCTCAAGCCGCTGGTTCTGCAACCGGCGCTCTTCGCGGGCACGCTTGTCGGTGATGTTGGAAACACTCCCGATGAGCCGGATCGGTGCGCCGTCGTCGTCCCGGATGATGACCCCCCTGTCCGCGACCAGGGCCCAAGTGCCGTCCCCCATGCGGAACCGGTACTCCAGCACGAAGTCGCGTGCCCCGGTTTCGATGGCCTGCCGCGTCGCTTCCGCAACCGCTTTGGCGTCATCGGGGTGAACATGCGCCTCCCAGACGCTCGGACTGCGTTCGTCAGGGTCACGTTCATGGCCGAAAATATCGGTCAGGCCCGGACTCCACCACTGTTTCCGGGTGCGCAGGTCCAGATCCCAGATCGCATCGCTTGATTGCGATGCCACCAGCCGGAACCGCTCGTCACTGATCCGGCGGTCCTGGTCGATCTGCTTGCGCAGGGTGATGTCGCGCTGGATAGAGACGAAGTTCACCACCTCGCCCAATTCGTTGCGCACCGGCGTGATGTTCAGCTCCACCCAGTACTTTCCGCCATCCTTGCGATAATTGACAAGCTCGCCTGTCACCGGCAGCCCCTGGCTGAGCGCGTCCCTGATCCGGTCCAGGTCTGCGCGGCTGGTTTCTTGTCCCTGAAGCAGGCGCGGTGTCCGGCCCACCAATTCGTGGGGTGTGTAGCCGGTCAATCGCTCGACTGCCGGGTTGGCAAAGGTGATCCGGGGCCCGTCGGGCGCATGCAGCGGGTCGGCGCTTGTAATCAGCACCATGTCGTTCAGGTTGGAAACCGCCAGTCCCAGAAGCCGCAACTGTTCGGTTTGTGCCCGTTCTTCGGTGACATTCCGGAAATAGACCGCAAGGCCGCCGGAAATGGCATTTGCGTTCACTTCGAACCAGCCCTTGAGCCGCTCGGAATAGGCCGTGAACCTGCGGCTTTGGCCGGTGTTCTGGACGCGGGTATACTCGGCCTCAAACACGCTGCCGACATAGTCGCGGATTTCATCGCGGACACTGCGGCCCTGCAGCGATTCGCGGCTGCACTGCAGCATGGTTTCCGCCTGGCTGTTCATATACGTGAAGCGCCCGTCCTCATCGAGTGTGAAGAACGCTTCGTTTATGTTCTCAAGGATGCTGGCCCGCTGCGCTAGCGCCTCGGCCGCACGGATTTCGGCTTCGCGCATGTCCGAGATATCCTGCACCGCGCCGATGATGCGGTCCTGTCCGCGAAACCTGCGCCGCTCGCCGACGCCGCGCATGTGCCGAATCGTTCCGTCCGGCCAAACGATACGATGCTGGAAAATCAATCGCGCGTGGCCTTCGTCCTGGAACTTCTGAAAATTCGACACCATCTGCGCACGGTCGTCCGGGTGGACCAGAGCCAGATACCTGTCGAAATCGGGCGCGGATTCGTCCGATGGCCAGCCATAAAGCGCATAGACACTTTCGGACCAGTCCAGCTTGTGGGTTTCCATGTCGAATTCCCAGGCGCCCATCTTCAACAGGTCCTCGGCACCGCGCAGTTGCGCCTCCAGCGCGTCGTGCCGGGCAAGGCGGATTTCGATTTCGCGCGCGCGCAGTTGCAGGTCGTGCAACATGTCGGCATGGCTGTCGCCGGGCCGGTCCGTCGCCGCATCCTCGCCGGTCACAAGGTCCGT
>SKKS01000089.1 GCA_007123625.1 Paracoccaceae bacterium | reverse complement strand
GCGCCCTCGTATTTCGGCTGCTCGCGCAGGCCCGCGAGTTCGCGATAGCAGCGCATCTGCCAGGCGAAGACGCGCGCCCGCAGCCCGCCCCTGGCCGCTCGCACCCGTGCCACCAGATCGGCCATCGCAGCTTCTGCCTCGGCCTTCTGGCGGGCAAACTGCGCCGCCTGATCGACCGCTTCGGGGGCGTCCATATAGCTGCGGATCAGGTCCAGCACATAGGCGGGGTCTTCGGACCAGCGGGCGATGCCGGGGTCGATTTCCCACAGGGCGCGATGGCCGAAACGGTCGAGGAAGGCCGTGACGCCGGGGTGATCGGCCTGCGGCTCCACCCCCTCGGCCCGGAACTGACGCGCCAGCTGCCACAGGCTCAGCCCCATCTCGGTGGTGATGTTGTGCGGCAGGGCGCGCTGGACAGGGGTGATGAGCGCCGCGTCGCCCAGCCACTCCCGCAGCTTGCGCTTCAAGGCCCCCTCGGCCATCAGCCCGGGGTTCATCACCGCCACCGGAATGATCCAGATGATCGCGCCACGCCGGCCCAGCACATCGCGGATGAAATCCACTCGCGCGCGCATTGTGGACAGGCCCTGCGCTTCCGTCTCGATCTGCCGGATCGCGGCGTCTGTCTCGGCCAGAACCTTCTGCCGCGCGCGCTCGGGGTTCAGCGATGCCATCAGCCCGCGCCAGGCAAGCCACCCGAAAAGTGGTCCCAGCCGCCACCAGAAGCCGATGCTGCCCTTGCGCCCGATGATCCGGTCGCCCTCACGCTCGCGGAATGCCAGCAGCGCCTGCCCGGTGATCGGGTCCTTGTCCGACGCGGCCTCGGCCAATTGCGGCCAGCGGCCGGATTTGCGCAGCACCGGCGTGATATCGGCAAAGAGCCGCCCCGCACCCTCCTTCAGCCAGGGCAGTTCCCGCTCGGGCCTGCCGGTGGCGGCATGGGCAAAGCCGCCGACGATGGCGCGCCACCAGTCGATCCCGGCGGGCGTGAAGGGCTCCAGCATCTGCTGGGCATGAACGTTGAAGCACAGATAAAGCCGCAAGCCATCCTCGGGGGCAGGCAGCGGCACTGGCAGCGGGAATAGCGAGGTTATGGGGCGCGACTGCACCAGATAGATGCGACCGTCTTCGATCGCCCATTCCAGATCCTGCGGGCTGGCGAAATACGCCTGCGCCTTTGCGCCAAGTTGCGCCAGTTCTGCCACTTCGGGCTCTTGCAGGCTGACCGCGCGGCGCTTCTCCTCGGGCATGGGGCGGTTGACCGTGCCCTTGCCGTCGCGCAGCGTGATCACCTGCTTGTCCGAAAGGTGGTGGTCCAGCACCTTGCCGGAGGCGCTCAGCACCCAGTTGTCGGGGCTGACATCGCCGCCCACCACCGCCTCGCCCAAGCCCCACGAGGCCGACAGCAGCATCCGGTCGCGGCGATGATCCAGCGGGTTGGCGGTGAACAGCACGCCAGAGCAGTCCGCATCGATCATTCTCTGGACGACTACGGCAATCCCGATATCGGTCGTATCCAGCCCCACTCGCTTGCGATAACTCACCGCGCGCGGGTTCCACAGCGAGGCCCAGCAGCCGCGCACGGCCTCGGCCACAGCCTCCGGCCCATCGATGTTCAGGAAGCTGTCGTGCTGACCCGCGAAGCTGGCGCCCGGCAGATCCTCCGCCGTGGCCGACGAGCGCACTACCACCAGCCCCGCGCCGATTTCGGCATAGGCCGCGGCGATGGCGTCCGCCACATGCGGCGGGATGGTGCCCGCCAGAAACCGGTCCTTCAGCGCCTGCGCGGCCTCGGCCAGTGCGTCAGGGTCGTCAGCGGGCACATCCTCGACCAGATGCCGAACTGGTTCGTCGAACCCGTTATGCGCCACGAAATCGCGATAAGCCTGCGTCAGCACCGCAAAGCCCTCGGGCACCGGCAGCCCGGCCCCAAGCATCGCGCCAAGGCTGGCCCCCTTGCCGCCTGCCAGTGCCAGATCGGCGCTGCGAATGGCGTTGAGGTTCGCGGTCAGATCCGTAGGTTGTTTGGTCATATTTCTTTCCCCCAAATCAGGCATGGCCCGGGCAATGCCCCATAGGGGCCTGCAGGCGGCATGCGTGTCACGGCGAGTTGCAACAGCCTTTCAGAGTTGACGTGGCTCTGCCTTGACTTGCTTCAAGTGTCTGTCCAGGCCCTAACCATCGCAGGTAAAACCCTATCCGGCCATGATGGCGGGGACAGACGACACGAACAGGGCGGCGGCTGGACATCTGACAAATTCCGAGTTTTCGTCGGATAGTTTGATGACATCGCCATCGAGCCGCACGGCGCACGGACTCGCCAGGCCATCGGGTCGGCAGTACTGGATCTTGCCCGCGAGGCGGGGTTTCATGACCTCACCATTGCCAGATCCCCTGGCGTGCGGGCATCAACCGCTCGACCTTTTACACCTGTTTCCCCGATAAGCAGGCCATCGTGTGCAAGGAACTCGCGCGGCTTCTACGGGACCTGCGGGAAATGCAGGGGCATCCGGTCGGCGTGTGGGCACACCGGCTATGTTGCGGTGCTGGACGGTCAGCACGCCATGGCGGTGACCGACCATCCGGGCACCAATGCGCTGCGGGTGCCCGAGCGGATCGACGCCGAAGGCGGCGTGGTGCTGCCGCTGGACGAGGCTGCGTTGATCCGCGCGGCTGGTGGCCGAGGACTGCGAGGCATTTCTGCGGGTCTTTACCGCGCGCTGTTCCAAGCCCTTTGTCGGGGCGCGGTTCGAGACGGTGAGGACATGTGGCACACTGTCTGCCGCACGGCCTTTTCGCTGTTCATCGCCGAGAGCCGGGATTTCGCCTGCGAACTGTTGGACAAGGACGGCGAGACGCTCGCCCACTCCCCGTGGGCGATGCCGGTCTTCAACCTGACCTTGCCGCAGGCAGTCAAGGCCCTGCTTGCGCGCTATCCGGCCGAGACGCTGCAACCGGGCGGCGTGCTGATCACCAACGACCCATGGCTTTGTGCGGGGCATCTGTTCAACATTGCCATCGTCACACCATGCTTCCGTGACGGGCAACTGGTGGGGCTGATGGGTATCCGCTGAAATGCATGCTGACTCCGGCGGTGCGCGGCAATGCCGACTGCTACCGCCCCTTCACGGTGAAGGCGCCGGAAGGTTCGATCCTGAACCCGACCTATCCCGCGTCGGTCAACATCCGCACGCGGACAGAATGGTACATCGCGCCCAACATCTTTGCGGCCCTCGCAGGGGCTGCGCCGGAGCAGGTGCAGGCGTTCACCGGGCTTGGTGTCACCGCCACGGTCTATAGCCGCGACACCGTTGGCCGATATTATTCCGACATGCTGTTCTGCGGCGGTGGACAGGGGGCCTCGGCACGGCGCGATGGGCACTCAGAGCTGCTGTGGCCGACTTCGGCCGTGAGCACGTCGATCGAGCTTATGGAGAGCCGCGCGCCTATCCTCTTGCTGTAAAATGGTTTTCTGCCCGACACCGGCGGGCCCGCTGAGCATCGCGGCGAGCTGAGTCAGCGCGTGCGTTTCCGCAACCGGCTGGACGACGGGCAGGTGACTCTGGTCTCGGTCTATCCCGAGGGGGTCGATAACCCCATAAAGGCGCGGTGCGCCCTGTTGTTGGCGCCGCTTGCGGGATGGCGCGAGATCCCGCGAAATCGGAGCATCTGTTTCTCCGGTGAGCTGTGGGCTCCCCTCCAAGCTGTGCATCCTGTGTCAGGATGTCTCAGCGCGTGGGCCGATCCTCCAGATTCGACTGCTGAATTGGCGATTGCCAGATGCGATGACTTACAGTGGCCAGAAGATCAGCAGGATCGGGATGCTGACCGCGACCACCAGCACTTCCAGCGGCAGGCCCAGCTTCCAGTAGTCTCCGAACCGAAATCCGCCGGGGCCAAGGATCAGGGTCGCATTCTGGTGTCCGATGGGCGTCAAAAACGCGCAAGAGGCGCCAATTGCCACCGCCATCAGAAAGCTGTCGGGGTTCACGCCCAGAACCGATGAAACGCCCAGCGCGACAGGACAAAGTACTGCGGCGGTGGCTGCGTTGTTCATT
>SKKS01000108.1 GCA_007123625.1 Paracoccaceae bacterium | reverse complement strand
TTCGTCAATATCCGCCAGTCCACCAGCGGCGGCGATCACACGCTGATGCGGGGCCAGACCTCGGGCGCCGAATCCGATCCCTTTGCCAATGTGCACGGCGCGGTTTATCGCGGGGTCTATGATTTCGCCGATCCTGACAGTTCGGTCTTCATCATTTCCACAGGTCAGTCGGGGCATCCGCTCAGCCGCCATTACGATGACCTGGGCGATTTGTGGCGGCGCGGCGAATACATCCCCATGTCACTGGACCCGGATCTGGCCCGGGGCGGCGCCGTCGGCATTTCCCGGCTGGAACCGCGTTAGGGCAAGGGCGGCGGGACGGGTTTGTGCGGCCATCCGGCCTGGTCCCGCCTGGCGCATGTCACACGTTGTCGCAAAAATGCAACAAGCCACCCCTTGGCGCAATCGTGACGTGCAGTCATTTTTTTGCCGGCGGTGGGTTTTCGGTAACTTGGTCGTGAAGAGCGCTGGAGGGGCGCGCTGACTGGAGGGGATATCGATGTGACAAGAAGGGGCCTAGTGGCGACCGCTGTTGCCATGCTGGGGGCTGGTGCGGCGTCGGCAGGTGGGGTGGAGCGCTCGGCGCAGTCCATGGCGCTGCTGTTCGAGCAGGGCAATTACGCTGAATTCGCCCTGAACTACAGCCGCCCACGGGTCAGTGGCGAGGCCCCGCGCATGCTGGGGGGCGCGGCTTCGGGCAATATGGCGCGGTCCTTTGCCACGTTCGATCTGGGGGTGCGCGGGGATCTGTCGGACAGCCTGTCCTATGCCTTCATCATCGACGAACCCATCGGGGCGTCGGTGCAGTATCCTGAAGGCACGGGGTATTTCCTTGCCGGGTCCAACGCGCGCATCCGGAGCACCGCGCTGACCGGTGTCCTGCGGTATCGGTTCGATGGCGGCTTCAGCGCCCATGCCGGACTGCGCGCGGTGCGCACCCGTGGCGAGGTGGAGCTGTTCAACCAGAGGCTTCCTGGCGGCACCTACAGCATGGCTACCAATACCGACACCGCATTCGGCTATCTGCTTGGCGTGGCATGGGAGCGCCCGGACATTGCCGCGCGCGTGGCGCTGACCTAGAATTCGCGCATCACGCACAGTTTCGATGCCACCGAAACCAACCCGGCCTGGGGTGGCGATGCGGAGACGAGCTTCGACACCACCATCCCCGAATCGTTGCAACTGGAATTCCAGACCGGCATCGCCGAGGGCACGCTTCTGTTCGGCTCGCTCCGCTATGCGCGCTGGACGCAGTTCGAGATCGCGCCGGAAAACTACACAACCATTCTGGGGCAGAACCCTTTGGTGGAATATGAAAGCAACAGCCTGACCTGGAATGTTGGCGTCGGTCGGCAATTGACCGAAAACTGGTCTGCTGCCGTGTCGCTGGGCTATGAGCGTCAGACCGGCGACGATCTGGCCAACCTTGGCCCCACCGATGGGTATCTGTCCCTTGGCCTGGGCGTAACCTATCGCGACGGGCCGGTGATGGTGGCAGGTGCCGTTCAGTATCGCAGTATCGGCGGCGGTGAGACGGCGGCGGACGTGCGGTTCAGCGGCAATTCGGCGCTGGGTCTGGGTCTGCGCGTGGGTTATCAGTTCTGAGGCGCGCTGCAGGGTGACACGCCGCGCCCGGGCCGGGCCCTCGCGGTCCAGGCGGCCCATTGACCCCGTTCGACCGGCTTTGTAACCACGACAGGCCGCGCAACCGCGCCCGAGGGGTTCTTCATGCTTTATCCCGATGCCGCCCGCTGGCTGGAGTGCGACCGAAAGCGCGTGATGCTGTTCGGCATGTCGGGCTTGGGCAAGACGCATCTGGCCAACATGCTGCGCGAGTCCGGCGGCTGGTTCCACTATTCCGTCGATTACCGCATCGGCACCCGCTACATGGGCGAGCTGATCGCCGACAACTTCAAGCGCGAGGCGATGAAGGTGCCGCTGCTGCGCGAGTTGCTGCTGACCGACAGCGTCTATATCCAGTCCAACATCACCTTCGACAATCTGGCGCCGCTCTCGACCTATCTGGGCAAGCCCGGCGACCCGGCGCGCGGCGGCTTGCCGTTCGAGGAATATATGCTGCGGCAGGACAAGCACCGGGCGGCGGAAATCGCGGCGCTGCTGGACACGCCGCATTTCATCACGCGGGCGGAAGCGCTTTATGGCTATGCGCATTTCGTCTGCGACACCGGCGGGTCGATCTGCGAGGTGGTCGACCCTGATGACCCCGCCGATCCGGTGCTTTCGACGCTGGCCGCACATCTGCTGCCCGTCTGGATCAAGGGGTCCGACGCCCATACCGCCGAGCTGGTCCGCCGGTTCGACCGCGCGCCCAAGCCCATGTATTACCAGCCCGATTTCCTGCGCGCCGCCTGGGCCGAATACCTGGAAACGCAGGGCTTGGCCGAAGATCGCGTGGACCCTAACGCCTTTGTACGCTGGACCTATGCCCGCGCGCTGGCGCACCGCGCGCCGCGCTATGGTGCCATGGCGCGCAACTGGGGCGTCACCGTCACCGCCGAGGATGTGGCGCAGGTGCGCGACCGCGCCGGGTTCGATGCATTGATTGCCGCCGCAATCGACACCGCCACCAACCAGTCCGCCACCGACGATACCCGAAAGTAACCGCCCATGCCCATCACCCTGCCATCGACCCTGCCTGCCTTTGACATCCTGTCGCACGAGGGCGTGATGGTCATGTCGCGCAGCCGGGCAGAAAACCAGGACATCCGCCCGCTGCGGATCGGGCTGTTGAACCTGATGCCCAAGAAGATCCAGACCGAAACCCAGTTCGCCCGGCTGATCGGCGCCACGCCGCTGCAGATCGAATTCTCGCTTATCCGCATGACCGAGCACGAGACGAAGAACACCGCCGCCGAACACATGGCCGAATTCTATCGCCCCTTTCAGGAGGTGAAGGACGAACGCTTCGATGGACTGATCATCACCGGCGCCCCGATCGAGCATCTGCCGTACCATGAAGTGACCTACTGGGACGAACTGACCGAGGTGTTCGACTGGACCCGGACCAATGTGCACAAGACCTTTGGCGTGTGCTGGGGGGGGATGGCGATGCTCTGGCATTTCTACGGCATCGACAAGCACATGCTGCCCGCCAAGGCCTTCGGCTGTTTCCGGCATCGCAACCTGGTGCCGGCCTCGCCCTATCTGCGCGGGTTCTCTGACGATGTGCTGATCCCGGTCAGCCGCTGGACGGAACTGCGGCAGTCCGAGGTCGATGCTGCGCCCGGGCTGAAGACGCTGATCGCCTCGGACGAGGTCGGCCCCTGCCTGATCGAAGCTCCTGCGCAACGGGCGCTTATGATCGTCAATCATTTCGAATACGACAGCACCACGCTCAAGGAAGAATACGACCGCGACGTGGCCGCAGGCAAAAGCATCAACGTGCCGCGCAACTACTACCCCGATGACGATCCCGCGAAAACGCCGCTCAATCGCTGGCGAAGTCACGCGCACCTGCTATATGGCAACTGGGTAAATGAAATATACCAGACCACGCCCTATGATCTTGCGCAGATTGGCCAGTAGCGCGATTGCTGCGGCAGCGCTGGCGCTGCTGCTGGTGGGAGGCTGCGCAATGGCGGGCGGAAACGAAACCAGCGGGCGCGAAGCCCGCGCCCTGCAAGCCACGCCGCCCGAAGGCCAGTTCGTCGAGGTCAATGGCCGCCGCGTTCATGCGGTGGTGCGCGGGACCGGCCCCGATCTGGTGCTGATCCACGGCGCCAGCGGGAATGCGCGCGATTTCACCTTTGACCTTGTCAGCCAGCTTGAAGCCGACTTCCGCGTCATCGCCTTCGACCGCCCCGGCATGGGCTGGTCCGACCGGCAGGAAGCGATCGAGGAAAGCCCACAGGCGCAAGCCGATGTGCTGCGCAGCGCCGCCGCACTTCTGGACGTGGAAAACCCCATTGTGCTGGGCCATTCCTATGGCGGGGCGGTGGCGCTGGGCTGGGCGCTGCGCGATCCCGGTGCCACGGCGGCGTTGGTTTTGCTGGCGCCGGCCTCGCATCCCTGGCCGGGCGATCTGGGTTTCTGGTATCGCCTGACCGCCA
>SKKS01000039.1 GCA_007123625.1 Paracoccaceae bacterium | reverse complement strand
GTGGAGTAAAGGCCGTCGACCGGGGTTGTGAAATCCTCATAGATGTCGCGGTTGCCGTTCGGATCATGGGCCAGATTGCGCGTGCCCGGGACATTGGCGCGCAGGTGCAGCACCTTCGAGCGCTTCGCGCCGGTGACGATTTCACCATCGTTAATAACCTGCGAAAAAAGCACGGCGATTGCATCGCCGGGGCCAGAGCCGATGCTGCCACCGCCCAGCGCGCTGCCCAGACCCGAAACCCAGTTGGTCGCCTTGGCGTTGCCGCGAACGCGCACGTCGCCCCAGCCATCGGCATTGAGATCGATGTTGGCATGGCTCTCAAGCCGTGCCCCGTCCTGAACGTGGATCGTGTTCTCAGCCTGGTAGATTGCAACAGTTTTCAGGTCGTTGAGCGGTATTGCCGACCCGGCAAAGTTGTCGACTTGCGAGTCGAACAAGTTGCGCGGCAGCCGGAGGTTACGGTCGATGCCAGCACTGATGTACATGTTGCCCGCCGCGCGCGTGACCGAACCGTTCTCGAAGATGATCGACTGGACCGGTGTCGAGCGCGCAACGGCACTGCCGAGGGCAACGGTTGCACCCCCGTGCGTTTCCGAGCGCGACTGCATGTTGACTTCGGCCTCGCCGGTGACCTCGAACTCGAGCTCGCCCTCGGCAAGGATCGTGGCATTCTGCGCTACGGTGATCGTTGCCTTGAGGTCTTCGGCAATGAAGGTGTTGTACGCTCCGGCACCGGCGCGGGCACCCCATGTCTGAAGCTGAACGCGATCCTTGTGGATCAGCGTGTTGCCGGCGCGAACCTGAAGCAGCCCTTCGCTGTCTGTGGTCCTGACCAGGCTGTTGGAACCGAAGGTCATGTTTGCGTCAAAGTCGACGACGACACTGGCCGTGGACCGCGCACCCGAATCAAAGCCGCCGGTGACGGCATTGAGGAAATTGTCGCCACGCAAAAGGTTGACCAGATCGACGGTCATACTTCCTGCCGTGATGCTTGCGCCCGTGCCGATGGCTCCGATTGCCCGACCGGTTACCAAATGTTCCAGCCGCGCGCCGCTGCCGGCAATGGCCCCGCCTGCCGACGTGCGAATGTCGCCGATTGGCGCAGTCAGTTGACCCGCTGAAATTGTCAGCATGCCGCGCACCGACAGTTGTGCCCCCGCTGCGCCGCCTGCCGCGTCACCGATGCCGGCAAAGACGTGATTGTCCGTCCGTGTCTTGCCAAGTGCAGCCGTGCCAGCCCCGAAGCCGAAGGCACCAGCAACGATCTTCAGCGCATTGTCGCCAGTTGCCGTGCCGGAGACCATCACGTTGCCCGCCGACAGGATCACGCCCGCGCCGACCTCGGCACTGACCTCAGAGGCCGAGGTCAGCGATGCATCCGTTGCACCAACGGCAACAAAACCGCCCGCAAGCCCGGAAGAAAGCGCCTGCTGATCGCCCGACAACGCCGCATTCAGCGTAACATCGCCAGCGACCGAGAATTGTGCTCCGCCCGACAGTCGCGCAGCGACTTTGCTTTCATTGGTGGCGGATGCGTCAGTCGACTGCACCCCCAGCAGCAGGCCGCCACCCGCCGCGTTGGCCTCGACCCGGGCAAGTTCGCGTCCCTCGACAGCCTCGTTCTGCGCGCTGATCGACAAGGAACCCAGGCTGAACCGCGCCCCTGCGCCTCCGGCGACGGTCTCAACCGTGTTTTCCGTGGTGATCCGTGCGACCGAAGCCCCGACACCAGCCGTCAAACCGACCGTCATGCTCGCGACGTGGGCATCGGCCCCGGTACGACGGGTGGCGTCCACCCGCAATGCAGATGCGGATATCCTGGCCCCAAGCACACTGGCCGACACATTGGCCCCGCTGGTGACACTGGCCGTTCCGCCCCCGCCGGCAAGCGCGAAAAATCCGATGGAGATGCTCCTGGTGTCGATCCGCGCATCATGCTGCGATTCCGAAAGGACACCGATGCGTGCCTCGCCACTCAGCACGATATCGTTTCCGGACGCCGGAATTGCCGGGTACGTGCCGGATATGCGCGCCGAACGTAGGCCGGTATCAGTCACGGTCGCGTTGGCACCGCCACCCGACATTGCCGCACCAAGCGAAACGTCGGCGCTGATCGCCGAAGCCTCGGCGCTGACATCGGTCGACCGGGTGTCGGACACTTCCACCGCCAACGACCGCGCCGTGACCGCACTCCCATCCAGCGCGGCCTGAACTTTGCCGGTGATCGCAGCTTCGGCTAGCGACACTGCAATGGCCATCGATCCGCCGGAAAGGCCAATCTGGGCAGCAATGGAGGCAGAAGCGACGTCGGCTTCGATTCTACTGCGATCTTTGCTCAGAACGGTGACCTCGCCGACCTTGGCATCAAGAAGGCTCCTGGTCACGACCGCTTCGACGTCATAGTCGATGATGTTCGAACTGCTGGCACCCGATCCTGCGCCACTCAGCCCTGAAACGCCCGCCGTGACTGCAACAGCGAAGCTGCCGACATCCGAGGTGATGCCGGAATCCATTTCAGCGGTAATGACAATGTCGGCCCCAGAAATCTGCCCGGTGGCAATATCCACCCAATCAGCACCGGGCAATAAAGCCAATTCGGCCAGATCCAGCGCGCGCAGATCGACGCTGAACTGCTCCGGCCCCTGATACTGATAGACCGACCCGTCAAGTCCTCGCACAAAAGCGCCCGGGCGCAGATCGTATCGCGGCGCCGATCCCGTGACGTAGTTCAAGTCGACGTCGTAGCCGTCAGCACCGGGGGCGGCGGGGGTCAGCAGTCTCCAGGCGCTATCGTCCACATTGATCTCGGGTACGCCAGTCGGTGCCTGATATTGCCGGAGCTGTCCGGACGACACCACAAGAGAGCCATCCCTCCAATCCTCGCTCAATGTGGCGTCTTCCACCTCTGCCCAGAGGGTTTCGTGCTCGACAAGTCCGTCGGCAAAGCCGTTTGATACCGTAATCTCGGACGACGAGTCGTTTCGGAAAAGCCGCGTCTGCCCAAGGAACTCAAGGGCAAGTACCTCGCGCGGGGCAATCTGGATCGTCGCATCAGCCGCAGGACGCTCGACAAACCTGTCGCTGCGCACGATGTCGTCGGTCAGGTCTAGCCAGCCGCTACCCTCGAAGCCGCGCGTTGCGATGAAGGAAGCATCGACGGAAACGGTCGAACCGCCGACATTGCGATAGTGATGCTCTGCCCCGTCGAGCATCAACCGCAGCACATCGCCAGCTTCGACGTCCGCACTCCCGGAAAGGGCCGCGCCATCGATGATTGTCGTATCGTCAAGATCGATCAGAACCGGCGTGGTCATCCGCGCCCACTGTGGCAGCGACTCGAATCCGTCGAAGTAGTCGGTCGGTACATCCCTGTTGTCCCCGAAATAGGTCATCCACTTGCCGCCTGACAGAAGCGCCATGTTCGGGACCAGTTCGGGAACCTCCGAGGCGTTCCGGAAGACCGGCAGCGCCGTATCTTCGAGCAGAACCGGCCAGCGACCGGGATTCTCTGCGATATCGACCGATGCCTGGGTTTTTTCGTAGATGTACCAGTTCCCGCCACGTTCGACGAAATAGCCGCTCAGCAACTCGGGGATCTCGCCCTCGGCAGCCTGAGCCAGGGCAGCATCATATGTCGGCAGCAGCGCCCAGTCCGAGCTGCTGGCCGGATTCAGGCTGGCCAGATCGACCAGCGCGCCATCCGTGCCGAAGTATTGATAGAGCTTTCCATCGGGGCCCAGTGCATAGCTGCCCCGCTCCAGCGGTTTGAGATCGCGCTCCAGTGTCAGCGGTGAACCACCTGCCTTGAGTTCGGCATCCCTGACCAGTGCGAAAACCCCGCTGCGCTGGCCGTCGCTGCGTGTTCCGCCGATCTCGTTGCGCGCCGTGGAGGCCCCGACCGACAGCGCCCCTGCAGCGACGCCGACCCCGAGTGATGCCGCCGCCGAAATCAGGTCGGCATGGATGCTCGCCTTGCCTTCGGCCAGAACCCGGACGCTGTTCGACGCCTCAACAGTCATGTTCTCGACCAGGGCGACGGTCAGGCCCTTGATTTCGTTGACGCTGCCAGCACCAGCACCTGATATGG
>SKKS01000290.1 GCA_007123625.1 Paracoccaceae bacterium | reverse complement strand
CTGTCGCCCTTCGACTTCGCCCGCCACTGGGTGCGCGAGGGGCATCGGATCTTTGACCGGCTGGCGCGGCTGTCAAAACCCACCATCGCGGTGATCCACGCACCTGCGATGGGCGGCGGGCTGGAACTGGCCGCAGCGTGCGACCTGCGCGTCATGGCGCCGGGCGCCACGCTGGCCCTGCCCGAGGTGCAGGTGGGCATTGTTCCCGGCTGGTCGGGCACGCAACGGCTGGCGCGCCTGCTGCCCGAGCCGGTGCTGAAGGAAATGGCGCTGTTCGGGCGCCGTCTGGATGCCGCGCGCGCGCGCGCACTGGGGTTCGTGGCCGAGGTGGCCGAAGACCCCGCCGCTGCCGCCGAAGCCATTGCCGGGGCGGTTCTGCGCGCCTCGCCCCGCGCGGTCGAGGTGGCGAAATACCAGATCCACGCGGCGGCGGGCGAAGACGCGGGCGCCATGATCGAAGCCCTTGGCGCCGGCATGATCGCCGCCCACCCCGACAAGGCCGAGGGCGTTGCCGCCTTTGCCGCCAAACGCAAACCCGATTTCACCGGAACCGACACATGACCGACCTGAGCCTGATCCCCGCCCTGCCCGATGCCGACCTGCCCGCCGTGCCCGAACGGCTTCGGCACTGGATCGGTGGCGCATGGGTGGACAGCGCCGACGGTGCGACCAGCGAACGCACCTCGCCCGCGCATGGGGTGGTAGTGTCCGTTGCCGCGCAGGGCGGCCGGGCCGAGGCCGAGGTCGCCATCGCCGCCGCCCGCGCCGCCTTTGACGCGGGGGACTGGTCGCGTGGACCCGCCAGCGCCCGCGCATCACTGCTGTTGCGGGTGGCAGACCTGATCGACCGCGACCGCGCCGTGATCGCGCGGACAGAGGTGCTGGAATCCGGCAAGCCGATCACGCAGGCGCTGGCCGAGATCACGGGCGCCGCTGACCTGTGGCGCCACGCTGCGGCCCTGGCGCGCACGCAGCACGGCGACAGTCACAACACGCTGGGCCCCGACATGCTGGGGATGGTGCTGCGCGAACCTGTGGGGGTGGCGGCGCTGATCACCCCGTGGAACTTTCCGTTCCTGATCGTGTCGCAGAAACTGCCCTATGCGCTGGCGGCAGGCTGCACGGCGGTGGTGAAACCGTCCGAGCTGACCCCCGGCACCACGGTCATGCTGGGCCGGTTACTGGCCGAAGCGGGCCTGCCCGAAGGGGTGGTCAACATTGTCCTGGGCTTCGGTGATCCGGTAGGTGAGGTGCTGTCCAGCGACCCGCGCGTGGACATGGTGTCCTTCACCGGGTCCACCGCCGTCGGCAAGCGCATCAGCGCCACTGCCGCCGCAACGCTGAAGAAGGTCAGCCTGGAACTGGGCGGCAAGAACCCGCAGGTGATCTTTGCCGATGCGGACCTGGATCAGGCCGCCGATGCCATCGCCTTCGGGGTCTATTTCAACGCGGGCGAATGCTGCAACGCCAGCAGCCGGATCATCGTGCACGAAGATGTGGCAGAGGCGCTGACCGAACGCGTGATCGCGCTCAGCCGCCGTGTCCGCTTTGGCGACCCGCTGGACCCGCGCACGCAGGTGGGCGCGATCGTCAGCCCCGAGCACCTGGCCAGGATCGACGGCCACATTCGCGCCGCGCGCGATGCGGGCGCACGCGTCGCCATAGGCGGCGCGGTGCTGGCGGTCGACGGGCTGCCGGGCCAGTTCTATGCCCCGACCGTCGTCAGCGACGTCACCCCGGATATGCCCATCGCGCGGGACGAGGTGTTCGGCCCGGTCCTGTCGGTGCTGCGGTTTTCCACCTTTGACGAGGCCGTCGCGCTGGCCAATGACACGTCCTATGGCCTGTCGGCGGGGGTCTGGAGCCCGGACATCAGCACCTGTCTGGATTTCGCGCGCAAGGTGCGGGCGGGTACGGTCTGGACCAATACCTGGATGGACGGCTTTCCCGAACTCCCCTTCGGTGGGTTCGGGCAAAGCGGCCAGGGCCGCGAACTTGGCCGCTACGGGCTGGAGGAGTTTCAGGAGATCAAGACCGTGACGCTGCGCATTGGCACCTCGCGCGCGCCCTGGGTGTCATGACCACGCGGCGCGGATCAGCGCCCCGGCACGTCGAACCGGGGCTGCGGGACGAACAGGCGGTGAAGCTGCTCCGGCGGCTCGCCCCGCATCCGGCGCAACAGCATTTCGGCCATCGCGTGACCGGTGGCGCGCAGGTCTTCGCGGACGCTGGCGATGCGGGGGCGAATGTCGTCGAAAATCGGCGAGGCCCGCTTGGCGACGATATCGGCATCCACCCCGTGCACCGCGCCAGTGTCGGCCAGCACCGCCAGCGCGACCAGCGCCGTCACCTCGCCCACGCAGACATAGCCATCGGGCGGCGCGGGGCCGCGACGGGCGGCGGTCAGGGCGGCAGCGATTTCGTCATGCGGGCTGTCGAGCGTGACATCCGCGACAATCTGGTGATCGATCCCGGCTTCGCGCACCGCCGACAGGAATCCGTAGCGCAGATGCTGGGTGAAGGTGTACTTCTCGCCCGGCAGCACCAGCCCCAGACGGCGCCGTCCCCGCGCGACCAGATGCGACACGGCGGCGCGGGCAAACGCCTCGTTGTCGAAATCGACCCAAGGGTGCGCGGCGGCGAACTCGGTGCGTCCGTGGCTGACGAAGGGAAAATCGGCCTCCATCAGGAAGCGCACGCGGGGGTCGAAGGTTTCGATCCGCGTGAACAACAACCCGTCGGCCAGATTGTTGCGCAGGATCGTGCGCACGGGAGCCAGCCGGTCGGCGCCGGGGCTGTCAGGCACCACCGTCACGGAATAGCCGGTGCCGTCCAGCGCTTCGGTGATCCCCGAAAGCAGCTCATGGGTGAAGCCAAGGAATTCATGTTCGGTGTGCAGCAGAAGCGTAATCACCTGGGTGCGCCCGGTGCGCAGCCGTCGCGCCGCCCGGTCGGGGACATAGCCCAGCCGCGCGGCGGCCTCGGACACCTTGGCGCGGGTCTTGGCGGCGATTCGCGGATCGCCCGAAAGCGCGCGCGAAACCGTGGCCACCGCAAAGCCAGTGGCCTGTGCCAGCGTGCGCAGCGTCGGTTTTTCGGTCTGCGCGCCGTCCGTCATATCACACTGCCAAGGTTGCCCGATTCTGCTGGCATAATGCCACCGATTTCAAACGTTTCAACAACAAAGGAATCGACACAGGCTTTGCCGCACTGCAGAATTTCGCCGGTTTCAGAGTGTATTATGCGTGATTTCCGTGCCGAGACTAAAAAAATCCTGTTGACGGAGCACCGATTTATAACGTTTCAATAGCGCTAAGCCCGATAAGGGCGATGGTCAAAAAGGGAGGAACCAAACCATGACCATGATGAGGAAACTACACCTGAGCGTCGGGGTCCTGGCGCTGTCGAGCGGCATGGCCACCGCGCAAGAGGTCGAGGTTCTGCACTGGTGGACCTCGGGCGGTGAAGCTGCGGCCGTGGGCACCCTGCGCGACACGCTCGCCGAAGGCGGCATCACCTGGCAGGACATGCCGGTAGCCGGTGGCGGCGGCTCGGACGCCATGACCGTGCTGCGCGCCCGCGTGACAGCTGGCAACCCACCCACTGCCGTGCAGATGCTGGGCTTCTCGATACAGGACTGGGCCGCCGAGGGCGCGCTTGCCAACCTCGACGATCTGGCCGCCGAGCAGGGCTGGGGCGATGTGGTCCCCGAGGCGCTGCAAGCGTTTTCGACCTATGACGGCAGCTGGGTGGCCGCGCCCGTGAACGTCCATTCCACCAACTGGGTCTGGGCCAACACCGCCGTAATGGCCGATCTGGGGCTGGAGCAACCCGAAAGCTGGGATGACTTCGTGGCCGCCATGCAGGCCGCGCAGGATGCCGGGCTGACCGCGCTGGCCCACGGCGGGCAGGCGTGGCAGGACGCGACCATGTTCGATTCCATGGTAATGGGCGTCGGCGGCCCCGAGTTCTATCAGGCATCGATGGTCGATCTGGACCCGGACGCGTTGGGCTCGGACACCATGGTCGAGGTCTTCCAGCGCATGGAAACCCTGCGCGGCTTCGTGGATGACAACTTCTCGGGGCGGGACTGGAACCTGGCCACCGCAATGGTCATCAACGGCGACGCGCTGTTCCAGATCATGGGCGACTGGGCCAAGGGCGAATTCGTGGCCGCCGGGATGACCGCGGGCGAGGAATTCACCTGCTTCCGCGTTCCGGGCACCGAAGGCACCGTGACCTTCAACTCGGACCAGTTCGCCATGTTCAACGTCAGCGACGCATCGGCACAGGAAGCACAGATGGCGATGGCTTCGGCAGTGCTGAGCCCCGAATTCCAGGTCACGTTCAACCTGGTCAAAGGGTCGGTTCCGGCGCGGACCGACATCGATTCCTCGGACTTCGACATGTGCGGCCAGATGGGCATGGCACAGCTGGCCGAAGCGGCGGAAGCGGGTGGTCTGTTCGGGTCGATGGCGCACGGCCATGCCAACACCCCGTCGGTGCAGAATGCCATGTATGACGTGATCACCGCGCACTTCAACGGCGAGTTCGACGCCGAAACCGCTGCGGCCGAAATGGTCACTGCGGTCGAGCTGGCGCAGTAACGCACGCTTAACGGCACCGGCCCCCTGCCGCAGCGCGGGGGGCCGGGCACCGCCAGTGCCCTGTCCGGCCCGCCCGTGTGGCCCGTGACCAGCACCATCGCTCCATCACCTCAGGGGGACAGGCCCATGGCCGACATGACCGGATCGGGCGCGGATTTCCGCACGCGGTTGCAGACCTGGCTGCCCAAGCTGGTGCTGGCGCCGTCGCTGGCGATCATGCTGATCTTCGTCTACGGCTTCATCGCCTTTACCATCTATCTGAGCTTTACCGACAGCCGCATGCTGCCGTCCTTCAACTGGGTCGGCTGGCAGAACTACGAGCGGCTGTTCCGCATCCGCGAATGGAATATCGCCATGCGGAACCTGGCGATCTTTGCCACGCTGTATATCGGCATCAGCACCGTGATCGGGCTGGCGCTGGCGATCTTTCTGGACCAGAAGATCCGGGCCGAGGGCGCGCTGCGCACCATTTACTTGTATCCAATGGCGCTGAGCTTCATCGTGACCGGGACTGCGTGGAAGTGGTTCCTGGACCCGGCGATCGGCTTGCAGAACACCATGCAGATGTGGGGCTGGGAAAGTTTCACCTTCACCTGGATCAAGGACCGGGAAATGGCGATCTATACCGTCGTCATTGCGGCGGTCTGGCAATCCTCGGGGTTCGTGATGGCGATGTTCCTGGCAGGGCTGCGCGGGATCGACAACGAGATCCTGCGCGCGGCCCAGATCGACGGAGCATCGAACTGGAACCTGTACCGCCGCATCATCCTGCCGCAGTTGCGCCCGGCGTTCCTGTCGGCCTTTGTGATCCTGTCGCATCTGGCGATCAAGTCCTATGACCTTGTGATCGCGTTGACGGGCGGCGGCCCCGGCAACGCCACGGCACTGCCTGCGACCTTCATGTATTCCTATACCTTCACACGCAACCAGATGGGCATCGGCGCGTCATCGGCGGTGATCATGCTGCTGACCATCGCGGCGATCATGGTGCCCTATCTGTACGCCGAACTGCGGGAGAAGAAGTGATGGCCGTCCCCAGCCCCGACAGCCCGGTGCGCACCGCGCGGATCACCCGGGTGTTCATCTATCTGTTCCTGCTGCTGTTCGCGCTGTTCTACCTGCTGCCATTCGGGATCATGCTGATCAATTCGGTCAAGCCCCTGTCGGAAATCACGGGCGGCAACATGATCGCCCTGCCCCGCGAATGGACCATCCAGCCCTGGCTGTCGGCGTGGTCCACGGCGCAGATCGGGGTGCAGCCGACGGGGCTCAGGCCCTATTTCATCAACTCGATGATGATGGCCTTTCCGGCTGTGATCCTGTCGACCATGGTGGGCGCGCTCAACGGCTATGTGCTGACGAAATGGCGTTTCCGGGGCGATACGATCATTTTCGGGTTGCTGCTGTTTTCCTGCTTCATCCCGTTCCAGATCGTGCTGATCCCGATGGCGCGGATCCTTGGCATCCTGCAGATGGCGGGCACCACGCAGGGGCTTATCATGGTGCATTTCGTCTATGGGATCGGGTTCACCACGCTTTATTTCCGCAACTACTACGCGGCGTTTCCGACCGAGCTGGTGCGCGCCGCGCAGATCGACGGCGCCGGGTTTTTCCAGATATTCTGGCGCATCCTGCTCCCCAGTTCGGGGCCAATCATCGCCGTCAGCTTCATCTGGCAGTTCACCAACATCTGGAACGACTTCCTGTTCGGCGCGAGCTTTGCCAGCGGGGGGGCGGCGCCGATGACGGTGGCGCTGAACAACCTGGTGAACTCGTCCACCGGGGTGCGGGAATACAACGTCCACTTCGCCGGCGCGATCATGGCCGCCGGGCCCACGCTGCTGGTCTATATCGTTGCCGGGCGCTACTTCGTGCGCGGGCTGATGAGCGGGAGCGTCAAGGGATGAGTGCTCTCACCTGCCGCGCCCGCCCCGCACCCGCCCACCCGGTATTGCGCCGCCACTTTTTCCCCGGGAGGTTCTGATGGGGTTTCTGGACATCGACAATGTCACCAAATCCTACGGCGCCGTCCAGGTGCTGCACCGCGTCGACATCACGGTCGAGGAAGGCGAATTCCTGGTCCTTGTCGGCCCTTCGGGCTGCGGGAAGTCCACGCTGCTGAACATGATCGCGGGGCTTGAAGGCATCAGCTCGGGCGAGGTCCGGATCAAGGGCCGGGTCATGAACGGCGTGCACCCGTCGCGGCGCAACATCGCCATGGTCTTCCAGTCCTATGCGCTTTACCCCAACATGACGGTGGGCAAGAACATCACCTTCGGGCTGGAAATGCACGGAATCCCCAAGCCCGAACGCGACAAGGCCATGCGCAATGTTGCGCAACTCCTGCAGATCGAGCATTTGCTGGACCGCAAGCCGGGGCAGCTGTCGGGCGGGCAGCGCCAGCGGGTCGCCATGGGCCGCGCACTGGTGCGCAACCCCGATGTGTTCCTGTTCGACGAGCCTCTGTCGAACCTGGACGCCAAGCTGCGCGTGGACATGCGGATCGAGATCAAGAAACTGCACCAGCGGCTGGGCACCACAATTGTCTACGTCACCCATGACCAGATCGAGGCGATGACGCTGTCGACCCGGATCGCGGTCATGTTTGACGGGCATGTGCAGCAACTTGGCACCCCCAAGGAAATCTACGACAGCCCCGCCAACCTGTTCGTGGCGACCTTCATGGGCAGCCCGGCGATGAATGTACTGCCCGTCCGGCTGGAGGACCGCAACGGCGTGTTGCATGCGCTGCTGACCGGGGCCGACGGGCAGGAACGCGCGCTGGCGATGCCCCACGCCCCCGCCGCCTGCGCCGCCTACAAAGACACCGAGGTGCTGCTGGGCATTCGCCCCGAGGCGATCACCGATCCCGAAGGCGCCGACCGCAACGCGCGCACGATCCAGCCCATGACCAACCGCGTTACCGTGATCGAACCCGCCGGGGCCGATACCTTCGTGACCATGGTGCTGTCGGGCAGGGATTGCATCGCGCGAATGCGCGCCGATGCCAGTGTGGAGCCAGGCCGCGATTTCGATTTCGCCATCAACATGGACAAGGCGGTGCTGTTCGACCCCAAGACCCAGACGCGCATCGCCTGAACAGAGCGGAACCCGCGACGGGACACGGTCGCGGGTTGACTTTTGCGCTGAAATTGGAACGATCCAAAGAGCCTTCTCGGAGATCATGAACAGCATGGACGACGCGGATATCCTTATCATCGGCTCGGGCGTCGGCGGGGCCACGCTGGCGGCGGGTCTTGCGCCCAGCGGGTTGCGGGTGCTGATCCTGGAACGGGGCGAACGCCTGGCCGATACCCCCGAGGCGCGCGACCCGCTTGCGATCTTCGGGCGCGGGCATTTCCGCCCGGCGGAAACCTGGCTTGCCCCCGATGGTACCCGCTTCAATCCCGGCAACTATTCCTGCGTGGGCGGCAATTCCAAGTTCTATGGCGCGGTGATGCTGCGCTACCGCGAGGCTGATTTCACACCATTGCGGCACATCGACGGCACCACGCCGGGCTGGCCCTTCGCCTATGCCGCGCTGGCGCCGTGGTATGACCGTGCCGAAGCGCTTTATGCCCTGCGCGGCGCGGCGGGTGCCGATCCGACCGAACCACCGCGCGGCGCCCCCTACCCGCACCCGCCCGTGCCGCACGAGCCCGAAATCGCCGATCTGGAGCGCCGCTTGCGGGCGGTGGGGCTGCACCCCGCGCCGTTGCCGCTGGCACTTGATCTGGAGCGCTGGCTGGCGCGTGCGTCGACGCCGTGGGATGCGTTTCCCGACACCACCGGCGCGAAGCTCGATGCCGAAACGGCGGCGCTGGCGGAAGCCCTGCGCCACCCGAATGTGCGGTTGCAGACCGGCGTGACCGTGCAGCGGCTTGAAACCGACGGCGACAGGATCACCAGCGTGCTGACCGACCGGGGGCGGTTCCGCGCGCCGCGCGTGGTGCTGGCCGCAGGGGCCGTGCACACCGCAGCACTGCTGCTGCGCTCGGCCACCGAAGCACACCCGAACGGGCTGGCAAACGGCTCGGACCAGGTCGGGCGGAATTTCATGAACCACAATGCCTCGGCCCTGCTGGCGCTGTCGCTCCGGCGCAACCGGGCGGTGTATCAGAAAACACTGATGCTGAACGACTGGTACCTGACCGGGGGGCCGGGGGGCGAGCCGCTGGGCAATGTGCAGCTTCTGGGCCGGGTTTCAGCGCCGATCCTGGCCGCGATGAGCGGGCTGCCGGGGCCGTTGGCGCGGCTGATCGCAAATCATGCCATCGACTTCTATGTGATGAGCGAGGACCTGCCGACCCCCGACAGCCGTGTGACGCTCCGCGGCGATGACATCGTGCTGGACTGGCGGCGGTCGAACTGGGAGGCACATCTGGCGCTGGTCGCGCAACTCAAACGCGCACTGCGGCGCGCGGGCTTTCCGCTGCTGCTGTGGAAAGCCTTTGACCGCAGCACCCCGTCGCACCAGTGCGGGACCGCGCGGCTGGGCGACAATCCAAGCACCAGCGTCACCGATCCGTTCGGGCGTACGCATGACCACCCGAACCTGTGGATTTGCGATGCGTCGCTACTGCCGACCTCGGCTGCGGTAAACCCGTCGCTGACGATCGCCGCACTGGCCCTGCGACAAGCCGACCGCATCGTGCAGGAGGCCGCATGCCCCCCCACGCACTGATCACCGGCGGTCAGCAGGGCATTGGCCGCGCTATCGCCGAAGCGCTGTATGGTACGGGCTGGCGGATGACGCTGGCCGCCGAAGCGCCCGCCGACAGCGCCCCGGTGCAGGACGCGCTGGCCACCATGCCCGGCGCGCGGTATATTCGCCACGATCTGAGCGACACCGCCGCGATCCCCGCCCTGCTGGACGCCACCGGGCCGATCACGACGCTGGTGTCGAACGCGGGCGTGCCCGCGATGGTGCGCGGCGATCTGCTGGACATGGACGCCGACAGCTTCGACCGCTGCATGGCCGTGAACCTGCGCGGCGCATTCTTTCTGGCGCAGGCGGTGGCGCGGCGGATGCTGGCGCTGCCCGAAAGCCCTTATCGCTGCATCGCCTTCGTCACCTCGGTTTCGGCGGAAGTGGTCTCGGCCGACCGGGCGGAATACTGCATTTCAAAGGCGGGTGCGGCGATGATGGCGCGCGCTTTTGCGGTGCGGCTGGCGCCTGCGGGCATCGGCGTCTTCGACATCCGCCCCGGGATCATCGCGACGCCGATGACCGCGCCCGTCGCCGACCGCTACGACCAGCGCATCGCCGACGGGTTGGTGCCCGCCGCGCGCTGGGGCACGCCGCACGACGTGGCGCGCGCGATCCTGCCGCTGGCGCGCGGCGATCTCGCCTTTGCCACCGGCGCGGTGATCCCCGTCGATGGCGGGCTGTCCATTCACCGGCTCTGAGGGGAGATCATGGCCAAGGGTTTCGATTATGTCATCATCGGCGGAGGCAGCGCTGGTTGCGTTCTGGCCGGGCGCCTGTCCGAGGATCCCGCCGCGACGGTCTGCCTGATTGAGGCGGGCGGACGCGACCGGCATCCGTTCTATCACCTGCCCGCCGGGTTCGCGAAGATGACCAAGGGCATCGGGTCCTGGGGTTGGGAGACAGTGCCGCAACGCCACATGCAGGGGCGCGTATTCAACTATACGCAGGCAAAGGTCATCGGCGGTGGGTCCAGCGTGAATGCGCAGATCTACACCCGCGGCGCCGCGCAGGACTATGACGAATGGCGCCAGATGGGGTGCGAGGGCTGGGGCTATGCCGATGTGCTACCCTGGTTTCGCAAAGCCGAGGACAACGACACCTTCGACAATGAATTCCACGGCAAGGGCGGCCCGCTGGGCGTGTCGCAGCCCATCGCACCCCTGCCGATCTGCGAGGCGTATTTCGAAGCCGCTGCCGCACTGGGCATTCCGCGCAACATGGACGTCAACGGCGCGCGTCAGGAGGGCGTCGCGTATTACCAACTGACCCAGCGCAACGCGCGCCGGTCCTCGGCCGCGATGGCCTATGTCGCGCCCAACGCGCACCGGCCCAACCTGACGGTCCGCACAGGCGCGCAAGTGCGGCGGATCACGGTTCAGGGCGGGCGCGCCACGGGGGTCGAGCTAATGGACGGCAGCCACATCGCCGCCGCGAAGGAGGTGCTGCTGTCCGCCGGGGCCATCGGCTCACCGCGCCTGCTGATGCTTTCGGGGATCGGACCGGGCGATCATCTGCACGACCTTGGGGTCCCGGTGGTGCTGGATCAGCCAGAGGTGGGCGCCAACCTGCAGGACCATCTGGATCTGTATTGCATCTGCGAACTGAGCGGCCCGCACAGCTATGACCGCTATGCAAAGCCCCATATGGCGCTGCTGGCGGGGCTGCAGTACCTGCTGACGCGCAAGGGGCCGGTGGCGTCGTCGCTGTTTGAAACCGGGGGGTTCTGGTATGCCGACCAGAATGCGCGCTCCCCCGACATCCAGTTTCACCTTGGTCTTGGGACGGGTATCGAAAAAGGCGTCATGGCCATGCCGCAGGGCGGCGTGACGTTGAACAGCTGCCATCTGCGCCCCCGGTCGCGCGGCACCGTGCGGCTGGCATCGGACGACCCCGCCGCCGCGCCGCTGATCGACCCGAACTACCAGGCCGACCCCCACGACCGCGAGATGTCGATTCGCGGGCTGAAGCTGACGCAGGCGATCATGGCGCAGGCACCGCTGGCCCGCTTCATCAAGGCCGAGCGGTTGCCGGGCCCCGATGTGCGCACCGACGCCGCGTATTTCGACTTCATATGCGCGCACTCCAAGACCTCGCACCATTGCGCAGGCACCTGCCGGATGGGGGCGGACCCGGCGGCAGCGGTGGACACGCGTTTGCGGTTCAACGGGATCGCGGGGCTGCGCGTGGTCGACAATGCGATCATGCCCACGGTGATTTCGTCGAACACCAACGCCGCCGCGATCATGATCGGCGAGAAAGCCGCCGACATGATCCGCGCCGATTCGGCGGGGGCCTGAGGCGTGGTCCGCGATGTGACGCGCCGCCCCACCATCCTGGACGTGGCCGCCCGCGCGGGCGTGTCGAAATCGACCGTGTCGCTGGTGCTTCAAGGATCGGATCAGGTCCGCCCCGAAACGCGCGACGCAGTGCGCACGGCGATGGTCGAAATCGGCTACGTCTATAACCGCGCTGCCGCCAATCTGCGCTCGGCCTCGGTGGGGCTGGTGGGGCTGGTGATCAATGACCTGCGCAACCCGTTCTTCACCCAGTTCGCCACGACCCTGCAGATGACGCTGGCCGCCCGGGGCTATGCCACCGTGATCGCCAATTCCGACGAGGATCCGGCACTGCAAGCACGGCTTGTGGGGTCGATGATTGAACACGGGGTGGCGGGCTTGGTTATCTCGCCAGCCTATGGCAGCGCGGGGGCGACGTTCGACCAGCTTGCACGCACAGGCCTGCCGGTGCTGCAGGTGCTGCGCAAGACCGATCCGCGCACCGACCTGTTCCCCTTCGCCAGCTTTGACTATGCTGCGGGCAGTGTCGCGGCGGCACGCCATCTGCTGGAGCGCGGCGCGCGGCGCATCGCTTTTGTGGGGGGCTTGCCCGGCCGCGCGATCACGCAGCAACGCCAATCGGGCTGGCGCACAGTGATGGCTGAACACGGTCTGGACACGGTCGCGCTCGAAGGCAAACCCACGCGGGCGTTCGGCATGCAGGTGGCCGGAACGCTGCACGCCCGGCACCCCGAGATCGACGCAGCCATCTGTTTCAACGATCTGGTGGCGCTTGGCCTGATCGCGGGGTTCGCGCGCGCGGGGCGCCAGGTGGGTACCGATTTCCGCGTGGTCGGCTTCGACGACATCGAGGAAGCTGCCCAAAGCTGGCCGCAACTGTCGTCGGTCGCCTGTGACATTGACCGTTTCGCCCGTGACACAGCGGCGCGGCTTCTGGACTGGATGGTGGACGCAAGACGGCCCGCCCCCGAGATCCTGATGCCGGTCGCGCTTGTCACCCGCGATTCGAGCATCGCGCCCTGCCCTTGCGCCGCAAGCCACCCGACGCGGATTCAGTGATCCACACGTATGCGTACAGCCCTAGCCTGCGGGTCCGTTCGGGTCTGCTCCCGGCGCGACCGGAACTGCAAGGCGAAGCACCTCGAGCACAAGAAGCGCGGACTGGAACGGTTTGGGCACATGCGCATCGAACCCCGCGCGCCGCATCTCGGTGATCTGCTCTGGCATGGCGTTGGCGGTGATCGCCATTGCGGGCGGGCGCGGCAACCCACGGTCCAGCGCTGCGGTGCGGATGTGGCGCAGAGCGGTCATTCCATCCATCCGGGGCATGGAAATGTCCAGCAATACCGCGTCGAAGCGTTCGGGCGCGTCGCACCAGGCGGCCAGCGCTTCGCGACCATCGGCCACAAGCGCGACCTCGGCCCCGGCGCGCGTCAGCATCATGTTGAGCAGCATCCGGTTTGTGGCATTGTCATCCGCCGCCAGCAACCGCAACCCGCTGAGCGGCTGAGCGATGTTCGCTCGCATCCGTTCGGGCTCGGGCGCGACCTGATCTTCGGACACTTCGGACAGCGGCAGCGAGATGCGCACGCACGTCCCCTGCCCGTGCGCACTTTCCACAGACAGGGTGCCGTCCATCAGTTGCACCAGGCTGCTGACGATCGACATGCCCAGCCCGGTGCCGCCGAAACGCCGGGTCGTGGTGCCATCCGCCTGTTCGAAGCGTTCAAAGACGCGGGCCTGCTCTTCGGCGTCCATGCCGATTCCGGTGTCGACGACATCGATCGTCACCGGCTGTCCGGTGGGCGCGGCGTACCGCAATGTGACGCTACCGGTTTCGGTGAACTTGACCGCGTTGCTGAGCAGGTTGTGCAGTATCTGCGACAGGCGTAGCTCATCGCCCAAACGCCGCCCCGCGCTGCCTTCGCCTGCTTCGATCCTGAATGTCAGGTCCTTGCGGCGCGCCAGTTCGGCATAGACCGGCTCCAGCCGTGCCATCAACGCACCGGGAACGAACGGGCTTTCGGCCAGCGCCATCTTGCCCGCCTCGATCTTGGCCATGTCCAGAAGATCGTTGAGGATGCGCAGCAGCGACTTGCCGGAATCGCGGACCGATTCGACCATTTCGTGCTGCCAGGGGTCGTGCAGCTCTTCGGCCAGAAGCTCGGCCATGCCCAGGATACCATTGAGCGGCGTGCGGATTTCATGGCTCATGTTCGCAAGGAACACGGTCTTGGCGCGGTTGGCTTCCTCGGCCTTCTCCTTGGCCTCGACCAGCACGGTCACGTCCGATCCGACACCCCGATACCCGCCAAAAACGCCGTTTTCGTCAAACCAGGGGCTGCCGGACATGCGCAGCCAGCGCACAGTTCTGTCGGGACTGCGCACCCGGTAAACGAAATCGCGGAACGCCGCACGCGCGAAAAGTTGCGCATGCAACCAGTCCCAGTCCGCATTGTCGAGGGCGTCGGGCACTTCGGCCAGCCGCTCGCGCAGCGTCTTGCCGATCTGGGCCGCGATACTCAGCCCGGTGAGTTGTTCAAGGCTGGGCGAGAAATAGGTGAACCGCAACTCCGGGTCCATTTCCCAAAACCAGTCGCT
>SKKS01000305.1 GCA_007123625.1 Paracoccaceae bacterium | reverse complement strand
GATACTGGTCCACCAGCGCCAGCGCACGGTTGTAGCTGACCTCGGACTGGTCGTCGCCATAGACGACATCGACCAGTTCGATTCCGGCGTATTTTTCATCGGTTTCAAGCACTTCGCGCAGGCTTGCGATCCAGGCATTCTGGTTCGCCGCGTCCGGGGTAGCGGACAGGACCGCCATCTGGCCTTCGCCGTCCAGGATCGAATGCGCCATGTCGGCCATGACTTCGCCGATCGAGCCGAAGTCCACCTGCGCGACGAACACATCCTCGCCTTCGCCTGACGGAATGGGGCTGTCCCAGGTGACGACACGGGTGCCCGCTTCCTGTGCGGCACGCGCGCTGGGCACGATCTGGTCGCCTGCGTTGTTCGACAGCATCACCGCCGAACGGCCCTGCGTGGTGGCCGTCGTCATCAGCTCGATCTGACCGGCGACCGAGTTTTCGGGGGTGGGGCCCACGAACTGCAGCAGGCCGGGGTTTTCCAGCTCGGCATGCGCTTCCTGCGCGCCCTCGTTCGCCTGATCAAAGACCAGAATGCCAAGGAACTTGGGCAAAAGCACCATATCCGCCGAATGGCCCGGTTCCAGCACGGTCTGGGCCTGCAATGGCAGCGCTGTGCCGAGCAACAGCGCCGCAGCGCCCGTCATGAGTGGCTTCAGGGGTTTCATGTTTTCCTCCCTCGGGTTGCAAAGATGTGAGACCCCCGCCGCCGTGTCCTGTGCCTCTCCCGACGGGCGGCGGGGTCCTGGTCATGCCTGTGCTGTCATCTGGGTCTGCTCGCCCAGCCCTTCGATTCCCAACCGCATCGTCTGGCCGGGTTTGAGGTAGACGGGCGGTTTCTGCCCCAGTCCGACGCCCGGCGGCGTGCCGGTCGAGATCACGTCGCCTGGTTGCAGCGACATGAATTGCGAGATGTACGAGACCAGATGCGCGACGCCGAAAATCATGGTGGCGGTGGACCCGTCCTGCCAGCGGTGGCCATCGACCTCCAGCCACATGGCCAGCGCCTGCGGGTCGGGGATTTCGTCGCGGGTGACCAGCCACGGCCCGATGGGGCCGAAGGTGTCGGCGGACTTGCCCTTGACCCATTGCCCTTCGCGTTCCATCTGAAACGCGCGTTCGGACACGTCGTTGATGACGCAATAACCGGCGACATGGTCCATCGCCTCGGCTTCCGAAATATACCGCGCCTCGGTCCCGATCACGACGCCAAGCTCGACTTCCCAGTCGGCCTTGGTGCTGCCGCGCGGGATCAGCACGGTATCGTTCGGTCCGCAGATCGCGCTGGTGGCCTTCATGAACAGGATCGGCTCGGACGGAATCGGCGCGCCGGTTTCGGCCGCGTGGTCCGAGAAGTTCAGCCCTACGCAGACGAACTTGCCCACCGCACCGACACACGCGCCGATCCGGGTTGCGGGGTCGATCACCGGCAGGTCGGCGCCCTTGGCGCGGGCAGCCAGATCGGCCAGCCCGGCATCCGACAGCACCGGCCCAGCAATGTCGGGCACCAGCGACGACAGGTCGCGCAGGCGCCCTTCGGCGTCCAGCATGGCGGGGCGTTCGTGGCCGGGGTCTCCGACGCGCATTAGTTTCATGCGATCTTTCCTTTCCGTTCTTCGCGTGCAGCAGGCCCCCCCGGCACCGGCTTGCGCGGGGCAAGGCCCTGCAGCGCGCGGGTGATGTCCTGCGCCACCAGCCCTTGCAACCGGGCGATGGCGGCTTCGGAGTACCACGCGGCATGCGGGGTCAGAAGCAGGTTTGGCGCCCCGCGCAGGGGCGATGCGGCGGGGAGTGGCTCGGCGTGGAACACATCCAGCGCGGCCCCGGCGATCACGCCATCATGCAGCGCGCGGGCCAGATCGGCCTCGACCACCAACTGTCCACGCGCGGCATTGACCAGCATGGCGTGGGGCTGCATCTGCGCCAGCCGCGTGGCATCGACAAAGCCGATGGTGTCGGGCAGCGCGGGCGCGTGCAGCGAGACCAGATCGGCGCGCGCAAACAGCGCGTCCGCGTCCACCAGCGCGACCCCCAGCGCCAGCGCTTCGTCCGCGCTCAGCGCCGGGTCGGCGGCAAGGAACCGGAACCCGAATCCGCGCAGCCGGTCCAGCACCGCACGCCCGATCTGCCCCAGCCCGAAGAACCCGATCACCGTTTCGGCAAAGGGCTTCATGGGGCGCGCCACCGCCACTGCCGCCCAGTCGCCACCCCGGACCGAGGCATCAAGCGGCATCAGCTTGCGCAGCAGTGTCAACACGGCGGCGGTGGTGTGTTCGGCGACCTCGTCAACGCAGTAGTCCGGGACATAGCCCACATGCAGCCCCGCGCGGGCGGCGGCGTCGGTGTCGATGTTGTCATAGCCGATGCCATAGCGCAGGATCGTCCCGCCCGGGTTCATCGCCGCCACGGCCTGTGCGTCGAAGGGCGCGAACTGGACCACCGCCACGTCCGCCCCGGCGACGGCTTGCACCGCGTCGGCGGCACTTTTGCACTGGTGCGCGGCGAACGTGGCCCCGGCATCGGTGGCTGCGGCTTGCTCGGCCGTCAGGGCGGGAAAGGTGTAGTCGGTGACGACGACACGCGCGCTCATGGCGACTCCTCCAGGTAATCGTGAATGATCTCGCCGGGGATCAGGGTGAAATCGGCGCGCCAGAAGAACCCTTCAAGCGGTTCGATCACCGGCAGACGAAAGATCGGCAGTTGCGCGTTCGGGCGCAGCTCGACCGTGCACGGGCCGCGCCAGGCTTCGTGCACCGCCACCTCTGCCAGCCGTCGCGAGGTCAGTTGCCGGATCGCGGGCCGCGCGTCGATATGGTCCACGGCCTTGAGGTTCAGGTTCAGCGCGAAATCGAAATGCGGCTTGAGGTCGGCGGCGGTGGCGGGCACCTGTTTGTAGGGCAAGGTGCCGGTCAGAACCTCGATCCCGTTGCGGGTGACCTGCCCCACCAGCAGATCGGCGCGCGGCTCCAGCGTGCACTGGGCCAGCTTCTTGGGCTGGCCATGCACCTCGCGCCCGTGTGCAACACCGATATCCGACGACAGCGCCAGATACGGCGAATAGCCCCCCGTGGCGCCGCCGGGCATCCGCGCGCCGACCATCACGTTCGCTTCGCCATAAGGGCCCAGCCAGTCGGTATCGGTCATGCGATAGACATGGGCACAGACGATATCGCCCAACGGCTCCAGCGGCGGGGGGAGCAGAAAGCGGATGGCGTCAGGGTCGGTGCGCCAATAGAGGGTCAGGATTTCGGCATTGCGGAACCGAAACGGAAACGGCGGCACCATCGGTGCGTCCCACGGCGTCGAAAACCCCGGCGCGCGGATCGCCTCCGCGCTGAGCGGCTTCAGCCCGTATCTGGTGCGCTCGCTCATGCCGCGATCTTGCGCACGACATCCTCGCGCACCTCGATCCCCAGTCCGGGGCCAGTCAGCGGATAGGCCCAGCCGTCGCGGTGCCAGATCTTTTCGGTCACCAGCTCGTCCTGCACCACAACCGGGAAGGGCTTGAATTCGAAGATCTCGGCATTGGCCGAGGCCAGCGACAGATGCAGGCTGGCCGCCGTAGTTATGGCAGTGGACCAGGCATGCGCGTTGATGACCTTGCCATGCGCGGAGCACAGCGCATCGACGCGGGCGAAGCCGGTGATCCCTTCGACCCGCGCGGGGTCCACGCCGAACACATCGACGGCCTGCACGAATTCCATCTGGCGGCGGTATCCCGCTTCGGTGAATTCACGCTCGCCGCTGGCGATCCTGACCTGCGTGCTGGTCTTGAGCTTGCGGTAGCCTGCGTCATCGGTGGGATAGAGCGGCTCCTCATACCAGCCGATGCGATGCTCGGACATGCGGTTGGCCACGTCGATGGCCGTGTCCACATCCCAGCGCACGCCGTTGCCGATATCGACCAGGATCTCCGCCTTGTCGCCCAAGGCTGCACGCAGGGCGCGGATGAAGCTGACATCGGTATCCGGGTCGCCGCCGATATTGCTTTCGCCCTTCTTGGCGAAGCCCAGTTTGCAGGAGGGGAAACCGGCGTCGAAGAAGCCGACCACCTCGGCCACGCAGGCGGCCTCGCCCTTCTTGTTGACGTGGGAGGATGCGTTGGCCCGCAGCCGGTCATG
>SKKS01000060.1 GCA_007123625.1 Paracoccaceae bacterium | reverse complement strand
ATCGGTATCCTGTTGGCGCTGACCCGGACCCGCCCGCAGGGCGAGATCGGGGACATCCTGATACGCCGGGGGCGTGGCTGACATGGCAAAGGCACCGCTTTTGCTGATCGCAGCGGGGGGGACCGGGGGGCATATGTTCCCCGCCCAGTCCCTTGCCGAGGTGATGCTGGCGCGCGGCTGGCGGGTTCGGTTGTCCACCGATGCGCGCGGGGCGCGTTATGCCGGTGGCTTCCCGCCGGAGGTCGCCATCGAGGAGGTCAGCTCGGCCACATTTGCCCGCGGCGGTTGGCAGGAGCGTGTCCTTGTGCCGCTGCGAATCCTGGGCGGGCTTCTGGCGGCTGCGGCGCGGATGGCGTTCGACCGCCCGGCGGCGGTGGTGGGCTTCGGCGGTTATCCTTCGATTCCGGCACTGGGCGCTGCTTGGCTGTTGCGGCGCCCGCGCATGATCCACGAACAAAACGGTGTTCTGGGACAGGTCAACCGGGTCTTTGCGCGCCGGGTGCACCGGGTGGCCTGCGGAACATGGCCGACGGATCTGCCCGATGGCGTGGCAGGCGTGCACACCGGAAACCCGGTGCGCAGCGCGGTGCTGGAACGTGCGGGCGCGGGTTATATTGCGCCGGGCGATTATCCGATGGATTTGCTGGTGATCGGTGGCAGCCAGGGCGCGCGCATCCTGTCGGACGTCGTCCCCGACGCGGTTGTGGACCTGCCGCAGGCGATCCGCGACAACCTGAGCGTTGCCCACCAGGCGCGACCCGAGGATATCGACCGCGTTGTTGCCGCCTATGACGCGGCGGGCATCCGGGCCGAGGTCGCGCCGTTCTTCGCCGACATTCCCCGCCGGTTGTCCGAGGCGCAGCTTGTCATCAGCCGGGCCGGGGCCTCGTCCGTGGCCGATATCGCCGTGATCGGGCGCCCGGCGATCCTGATCCCTTATGCAGCCGCCACCGGCAACCACCAGGCCGCGAATGCGCGGATGCTCTACGAAGCCGGCGCGGCGGTGGTGATCCCGGAATCGCAATTGTCGCCCGACGCCCTGCGCGACAGCATGATGGCGGTCTTCGGCCACCCCGAGGGCGCCATGCAGATGGCGCAGGCGGCGCTGGGCTGCGGGCGGCCCGATGCCGCCGAACGGCTGGCCGAGATGGTCGAAACCCTGGCACAGGAGCGGAAATGAACGCGGCTACAAAACTTCCCACCGACATCGGGCCGATCCATTTCACAGGTATCGGCGGGATCGGCATGTCCGGCATCGCCGAGGTGCTGCTGACCCATGGCTATCGGGTGCAGGGATCGGACCTGAAGTCGACACCGATCACCGACCGGTTGCGCGCGCTGGGCGCCGAGATCTTCATCGGCCAGCGGGCGGAGAACCTGCGCGCGGCAGAGGTGGTGGTGATCTCGACCGCGATCCGGCGGGACAATCCGGAACTGATGGCCGCACGCACACGCGGCCTGCCGGTGGTGCGCCGGGCCGAGATGCTGGCCGAGCTGATGCGCCTGCGCTCGAACGTGGCGATCGCCGGAACGCATGGCAAGACCACCACCACCACTCTGGTCGCCACGATACTGGACCGCGGCGGGCTGGACCCCACGGTGATCAATGGCGGCGTGATCCATGCCTATGGGTCGAACGCGCGGGCGGGCGCAGGCGAATGGATGGTGGTCGAGGCCGATGAAAGCGACGGCAGCTTCAACCGCCTGCCCGCGACCATTGCCGTGGTCACCAACATCGACCCCGAGCACTTGGAGCACTGGGGCAGTTTCGATGCGCTGCGGCAGGGGTTCAACGATTTTGTATCGAACATTCCGTTTTATGGCCTTGCCGTCTGCTGCACCGATCACCCGGAGGTGCAGGCGCTGGTGGGGCGGATCACCGACCGCCGCGTGGTGACCTTCGGCTTCAACGCCCAGGCTGATGTGCGCGCGGTGAACCTGCGCTACGTCAAGGGCGTGGCGCATTTCGACATCGCACTTCAGGTCGAGGAGAAGCGGATCGAGGGCTGTACCCTGCCCATGCCCGGCGATCACAACGTGTCGAACGCGCTGGCGGCGGTGGCGGTGGCGCGGCATCTGGGCATGAAGGGCACGGACATCCGCGCCGCACTTGCGGAATTCGGCGGCGTCAACAGACGCTTCACCCGCGTAGGCGAGGCGAACGGCATAACCGTGATCGACGACTACGGCCATCACCCGGTGGAAATCGCCGCGGTGCTGCGTGCGGCACGGCAGGCCCTGGGCGACGAGGGCGGGCGGGTGATCGCCGTGCACCAGCCGCACCGCTACACGCGGCTGTCGTCGCTGTTCGAGGATTTCTGCCATTGCTTCAACGAAGCTGATGTGGTCGCGATCGCTCCGGTCTATGCCGCAGGCGAGGACCCCATCGAGGGCGCCAGCCGAGATGACCTGGTGGCGGGGCTGGTACGCCACGGCCACCGCGCCGCCCATGCCATCGACAGCGAGGACGCGCTTGAAGCGCTGGTGCGCGCGCACGCGCGACCCGGCGACATGGTGGTGTGCCTGGGCGCGGGCACGATCTCGGCTTGGGCGCATGGGCTGCCCACACGCCTGCAACGGGTGGCGGCATGAGCGGGGCGCTCGTTCTGGGATGCTTGTGGGTACTGCTGGCCAGCGCGATCGCATTGCTGCCGCAACGGTTTCACTGGCCCGGCGCGGGTGTGTTGATCGTGCTGGGCATTCCGCTTGTCGGGTTCATCACCTGGCAGACGGGGCCGGTCTGGGGTCTGATCGCGCTGGCGGGGGGCATGTCGGTGCTGCGCTGGCCGCTGATCCGGGCCGGGCAGTGGGTGTTGGAGCGCCTGCGGGCGCTGCCGGGGCCGGTCGGTGAAAAGCGGACCCGTCCCTGAGGAGGTCCGGACCCGCGGTCGGACTTTTCGGAGCGGTCGCGGCAAAGCCGCGCCCGCACCCCTTCTGGCACTGCGTGCGGATCAGGGGGCTGCCGCCCCCTCTGCGCGCGCGGGGCGCGCGCATTCACCCCTGCGGATATTTGTGCACAGATGATGCAACGGCGGTTCAGGGTTGGACCAGCCGATAGCCGGTGGCGTTGCGTTCGAGCCGGTTGAAGGCGGGGTGCAGGAAATGCCCGCCGGTGAACAGTGCGCCGTCGGTGGCCAGTTCGTCGAGCAGGCGCTTGCGGGTCCGGCGCGCGGTGTCCATGTCGATATCGAAGGAAATGCCGATTTCGGGGTCGGCGACCTGCAGATCGGGCACATGCACGATATCGCCGACATGCAGCAGCATGGCGTCGCCCGCAGCGAAGCGCCATCCGCTGTGCCCGGGCGTATGCCCCGGCAGCGACAGCGCGGTCAGGCCGGGGGCGATGTCGTCTTCGGGGCCGATAAGGTGGAGCCGGTCGCCATAGGCGGCCAGCACCGTCCGCGCCAGCGCCGCCCAGTCGGCGATCCCGGCCAGATCGCCGGTGAAGCGGCTTTCATCCGCCCAGAAGCTGCGTTCGGCGTCGGGTACGACCAGCGTGGCATTGGCGAAGACGGCGGCGCCATCGGAGCTGACCATGCCTGCGATGTGATCGGGGTGCAGGTGCGTCGCATAGAGCGTGTCCACATCGTCGGGGGCGACCCCGAGTTCGGCCAGCCCTTCGGGCAGGTGACCGCAGGCGGGACCGAAAAGATCGCGCGGCCCGGCATCGAGCAGCACCGTGCGTCCCGCCCGGCGCATCAGCACGGCATTGAAATTGGTGCGGATTGCGGACTGCCGGGCCTGTGCCAGCAGATCACCGATATGGGCCGGGTCGGTGCCGGGGAAAAGCTCGGGCGTGAATTCGGTGGCGCCGTCGGTGATGATGGAGAAGTCGGCATCGCCGATGCGGCGTGTAACAGTGCGGGACATCTGGACCTCCGTGGCTGGCCGGTGCTTGGCTGGGGTTCATGCAGAGCCTAGTGATCCGGTCCCGGGCTGGCAACGGGTGCGACCATGTCGGTGGCGAAGTGACCGTCAGTTTTCACAGACATTCTGGATTCTAAGCCAGTCACTGTCGGCCAGCACCGGCCCCGGACGCGCGGCCAATGGCACCACGAGGCTGTCGGCGAACCTGGACTGATGCTGTGCGGGCAGGCTTGTGATCCATGCGGTGGGGTCGATGCCGGTGCGGTCGAAGCGGGTTTGCATGGCCTGCGGATCGACAGGCGCGGGCGGGGTCGT
>SKKS01000274.1 GCA_007123625.1 Paracoccaceae bacterium | reverse complement strand
GGGCCGAGGCCCCATGCCCGAGAAGATCATAATTCACGACACGGAAGCGCCCGGACAGTGCAGGCTCCAGCCACTGCCAGACCTGCTGGTTGAGCCCGAGACCATGAACAAGCACAACCACCGGCGCATCCGCCGGTCCAGTCATACTATAGGTCGTACCGTCTGGCGTTCGGTTTTTCATTCGGTTCCCACAGGTTTCCACGCGATCACCTCCACCTCGACGCGCACATCCACCAGAAAATCGCTGATCAAGGCCGAGCGGGCAGGGGGCGCCTCGGGAAAATACTCGGCATAGACTGTGTTGAAACCCGGAAAATCGGCCCGCTCCTTCAGCCAGACCATCGCCTTGACCACATCACTGCGCTCGCAGCCCGCCATGGCCAGCGTTCGGGTGATTTCATCCAGCACGGCCCGCGTCTGATCCTCGATCGTTCCCCATGTCATGACCTGACCGTCCTGAAAAGGAACCTGCCCGGTCAAGTAGACCGTATCACCGGCCCGGATGGCGCGCGAAAGCGACAGTTGCCGCCCACCTATCACCAACGGCGCTCCAATGACCTGCTTTTCCATATCGTCACCCTGTCGCGTTTTCTTGCTGTAACGGTGGCATTCAGGCAAGTGTGTGAACTCAGATTTTTCGCCGCGACATGGCGAAAAAACGCATATCGCAAAAAAATCCTCGTTCAAGAATGAGGCAAGTTCAGGGGAGGCGACCGATGGACGCGATAAGAAACTACCATATGCTGATTGATGGCGAATGGGTGCATGCCTCCGATGGCGAGGCTTTTGACAGTGTCTCGCCGATCACCGGAAAGCCTTGGGCGCGCATTCCTGAAGCGACCGAGGCCGATGTCGATCGCGCCGTGCGCGCCGCAGACCGCGCCTTCTCCTCCGGGCCTTGGGCCGCAATGACGCCCAGTGAGAGGGGAAAGTGTCTGCGCCGACTGGCTGAACTTCTGGCCGAGCGGTCCGAAGATCTTGGCCGCGCGGAAACCATTGACACCGGCAAGATGCTGAAGGAAACCCGCTGGCAGGCGAAATACATCGCTGAATTCTTCCAGTTCTATGCCGGTGCCGCAGACAAGCTTTCGGGCGAGACCCTGCCTATCGACAAGCCCGACCTTTTCGTATTCACCAGCCGTGAGCCCCTCGGCGTCGTCGCGGCCATCGTGCCGTGGAATTCGCAACTGTTCCTTGTCGCCGTGAAGATCGGCCCAGCGCTGGCGGCAGGCAATACGGTGGTGCTGAAGGCCTCTGAACATGCCTCGGCAGCGATGCTCGATTTCGGGCAATTGGTCGCTCAGGCCGGTTTCCCGCCCGGTGTGATCAACATCGTCACTGGCCATGGCGAGCCCTGCGGACGGGCGCTGACCTCTCACCCGCTGGTGGCGCGGGTGTCGTTTACCGGCGGGCCGGGGGCGGCGCGGCAGATCATTCGCAACTCGGCCGAAAACTTTGCCGAGGTTTCGCTGGAGCTGGGTGGCAAGTCGCCTTTCATCGTATTCGAGGACGCCGATCTTGAAAGCGCGGTGAATGGCTCGGTCGCGGGCATTTTTGGGGCAACCGGGCAAAGCTGCGTGGCCGGATCACGCCTGCTGGTGCAGGACAGCATTGCGGATGCCTTTCTGGAAAAGATGGTGGCCCTGGCTCGCTCGATCCGCATTGGTGACCCGCTGGAGGAAAACACCCAGATGGGGCCGTTGTGCACCGAGGGACAGCTTGCCCATATCCAGCGCCAGGTCGCCCTTGCCGAGAAGGAAGGCGGGCGAATCCTGACCGGCGGAAAGCAGCCGCCGGGTCGTGGCGGCACCTATTTTGAACCGACCATTATCGATTGCCCCCGCCCCGATCTGACGATTGTGGACACCGAACTTTTCGGCCCTGTCTTGTCGGTCTTGCGCTTCAAGACCGAGGAACAAGCAATCCGACTGGCCAATTCCAGCGTGCACGGGCTGGCGGCGGGCATCTTCACCCGCGACGGCGCGCGCCAGATGCGGATGGCCAGGGCCGTCCGGGCGGGCATCGTCTGGATCAACACCTATCGCGCCGTTTCACCGATCGCGGCCTTTGGCGGCGTCAAGGGATCGGGCTACGGGCGCGAGAGCGGCTTTCAGGCCATGTATGACTACACGCGGCCAAAGACAGTCTGGGTGAACACCTCATCCGAACCTATGGCCAATCCCTTCGTGATGCGATGAGCGGCCCTTCGGGCATGGACCGGACACGGGATGCGGCCCGACACCGCAGGAAAAAACCTTGGGAGGCATGTGATGAAGTTCCAACTCGCGATCAATCTTGAACGCATGGACGCCACGCTCGATATGCGTGACGTGGCGCAACACACTCTAGAAATGGTGCAGATGGCCGAGGATGGCGGGTTCGAGATTGCTTGGGCGGCCGAGCATCATGCGCTGGAGATGACGATTGCGCCGAACCCGTTCTCGATCCTCGCCTGGTGGGCGCAGCACACCTCGACGATCCGCCTGGGCACCGCCTGTGTCGCCGCGGCCTACTGGCACCCGATAAAGGTCGCAGGCGAGGCCGCGTTCATCGACCTGATCTCGAAAGGACGACTGGAATTCGGTATCGGCTCGGGCGCATACCAGCGCGAGTTCGACCGGATGGCGCCGGGGCTGAAGCAATCGGATGCCTGGCAATACATGCAGGAAATGCTGCCGGTGGTGCGAAAGCTGTGGCAGGGCGACTACGCGCATGAGGGGCAGTTCTGGTCGTTTCCGGCATCCACCTCTTGCCCCAAACCGTTGCAGGCCGAGGTTCCAATCTGGGTCGCGGCTCGCGCGCCCATCACTTATGACTATGCGGTCAAGAACGAGTGCAACATCATGTCCTGGCCCCTGACCCGTGGCATGGACGAGGCGCAAACCTATATGAACCGCCTGAACGAGGCTGTGGCGGCCAATCCCGGCAAGAAGCGCCCGGTCATGGCGATGATGCGCCACACCGCCGTATTCGACACCAAGGACGAATGGATGAAGCCGGTGCGCGCCGCGCAGCGCCAGTTGTCGCAGTTCGAGACGTTGTTCAAGAACTTGGGCGATGTGAAAAACGGATTTCCGGCCCAGGCCCCGCTGGAATCCATCGCAAACCGCGCCGAATACGATCCGCAGATGCTGTCCAACAATCTGATGTTCGGCACACCTGACGCGGTGATCGAAAAGCTGAAACCGTATCAGGACATGGGGGTGGACAGTTTCATCTACTATGCCTCGATGGGCTATGGTCTGGAAGATCAGAAACGCTCGCTTGAACTGTTCTGCAAGAACGTCATTCCTGCTTTCCGTTGAGGTTACCCATGTCCGTCATCGAAGTCACCCGCCGCGGCCGCGTTCTGGAAGTCACGTTGAACAAGCCCAAGGTCAATGCCATTGACCGTGCCATGAGCCAGGAAATGGGTCAGGCCTTCGCGCTTCTGCGCGACGATCCCGAACTGTGGTGCGCCATCCTGACAGCGGCTGGAGACCGGGTGTTTTCCGCCGGTTGGGACCTGAAAGCGCTCAATCAGGGCGACATGACGCTCAACAACTGGTGGGAGGAAGATTATGGCGATGGCGGCTTTGCCGGCCTGACCGAAAACTGGCGGCTGAACAAGCCCGTGATCTGCGCGTTGAACGGGTTGACCATCGGCGGCGGATTCGAGATCGCCATGTCCTGCGACCTGATCATCGCCGCCGAGCACGTCGAATTCGGCCTGCCAGAAATGCCCCTTGGCATTGTGCCCGATGCCGGTGCCCTGCAGCGCCTGCCAAGGCTGATCCCGCGCAACATCGCAAATGAGATGTTTCTGCTGGGCCGGCGGATGAGCGCGGCCGAGGCGGCGCACTACGGGCTGGTCAACCGGGTCGTTCCTGCGGCGGACCTGATGAGTGTGGCGCGCGAGTGGGCCGATCGGATCGCCGCTTCGGCACCGCTCGCGATGCAGTCTGTCAAGGAGGTCGAGCGCGCCATCCAGTGCCTGCCACTGGAACGCGCTTTTGCCGAAATGCGAAACGGCGAACTGCCAACCTATCGCGCCATGCTGGCGTCAGAGGATGCCATGGAAGGCGTCGCCGCCTTTGCCGAGAAACGCCAACCCGTATTCAAGGGGCGCTGAGATGTATCCCGATCCCGCTTCTGTTCGCCGCGTAACCACGATCGGGGCGGGCCCCATCGGCGGCGGCTGGGCCGCGCATTTCCTGGCCCGTGGTTACGATGTGACCGCTTATGTGCATGCGATGACAGAGCGCCCGGCGCTTATGGACATCATCGAAACCGCCTGGGTCAGTCTGACCGCGCTCGGACTGGCGCCCGGCGCCTCGATGGAGCGGTTGACGGTGACAGACGATTTGGCGACAGCGGTATCAGCGGCCGAGTTCATTCAGGAAAGCGCCCCGGAGAGGCTAGACATCAAGCAGGCACTTTACGAGCGGCTGGGCCGGCTTGCGCCGCGTGCCTGCGTCATCGGCTCCTCGACCTCGGGGTTGATGATGACTGAGATCCAGGCGCTCTGCAGCACGCCGGAACGGACGGTCATCGCCCACCCGTTCAACCCGCCGTATCTGCTGCCTCTGGTCGAGATCGTCGGCGGCAAGAAGACCGAAAAGGCGGCCGTTGACTGGGCAGCGGCCTTTTTCAAGGTCGCTGGCAAGGAACCGCTTGTGATGAAGAAGGAGATCCCCGGGTTCGTCGCCACGCGACTGCAGGAAGCGCTTTGGCGCGAGGCCCTGCACATGGTCGCCAATGGCGAGGCGACGCCCGAGGATATCGACATCGCACTCATGAACGGCCCTGCGCCGCGCATGGCGGTTCAGGGCCAGTGCATGGCCTTTCACGTCGCTTGCGGCGAGGGAGGCATGGCGACCAACCTTGATCAGTTCGGCCCCGCACTGAAATGGCCCTGGACCCGGCTGGAAGCACCGGAATTGACGCAGGAGTTGCGCGACCGTATGGTGGATGGCTGCAACGAGATTGCTGCGGGACGGCATTTCATTGAGATGGCTTCGACGCGCGACCACGAAATTGTGGCGGTCCTGAATGCCATCCGTGCGGTACGACGTGTCAGGGGTTCGGACGGGTAGAACCCAAACCCTCGGCGTCGTCCCGGAGTGGAGGCTATGGCTCGGTCCGCCGGGCGCGCACCGAGCGCGCGGTGCGATGTTGCAGCATTTCAAGATATTTCGTCAGGCTGCCGGGCCAGTGTGGCGAAGGGTCGTTCTTGGGCCAGGCTTGCCGGTATTCGCTGGGCCTGCGACCGAAACAGCGTCTGAAGGCATGGGCGAAGTGCGACAGCGTGTTGAAACCGGATGCCGTGGCGATCTGCCTTATCGATTGGCGTGTGCCGATCAGCAATGCGCGCGCATGTTGCAGGCGTAACAGCAGGCCGAACTGCACCACTGTACAGCCGACGGTCTGCTTGAAAGTCCGCTCAAGCTGGCGCTGCGACAGCCCCAGTTCCGCCGCGATGGCAGGAACTTCCAGCGGCTCGGACAGATGGTTCTCCATAAGCTGGATCGTCTCGCGGATGAGCGGCGGCAAATTCTCGATTCCGTTGCCAAGGCCACGCCTTTGCGGGGCAGTTGGCGGCCGGGGAGGGCTGATCATGAGCTGATCACAAATCTCGCTGAGCAGGCCCTCGCCATGGCGCTCGCGTATGAGAAAGAGCATCAAGTCTGCCGATGCGAACGACCCCGAGCACGACAACAGCTTGTCATCGCGGGTGAAGATCTGATCGACAAGCTCGATATCAGGGAACTCTTCCTCAAAACCCGGCGCATAGGCGAAATGCATCGCCACCTTGCGCCCCTTGAGCATGCCCGCACGGGCCAAGATATAGCTCGCCATCTCGACCGAACAGATCCGGACGCCGTCGCGCCACTGCCGGCGGATCCAGTTGGTAACATCTCGGTTCTTATAGGTTTCCGCGCCCCAGCTTGCCAGGACGAAAATGATGTCATCGCGGCGCTTGCGTTCGTCGGGCGCCTTGGCTTCGATGGTAAAGCCGTTCGACGCTTCGATCTGGACACCGTCGAACGATACGATTTCCCACTCGTAAAGCGGAAACGGCGAAAGATAGTTTGCGATCCGCATCGGCTCGATCAGGGCGACCAGCTCGATGAGATTGAAGCGTGGTACGATGAGGAATGTCACCCGCTGCGGATGCGAAGGCCCCGAGGTCCGCGCTGGCGGCGGCAGCGGTTTGGCAACAGGAATGGAGGTGTATAATTTCGCCATTTTGCTCAATTCATATGTCGAAAAAACGATACGATAAGGCAGATTGTAGATCAAGATTTAACGACGAGGGCAGGAGAAAAGAAGCATGAATCACGAGGTCATCCTCACATGCGCGGTGACTGGTGCGGGCGATACTGTGGGCAAGTCCCGGCATGTGCCCGTCACCCCCGAACAGATCGCAACGCAGGCGATCGAGGCGGCAAAGGCAGGGGCGGCTTGCGTCCATATCCATGTCCGCGATCCGGACACGGGCAAGGGCTCGCGCGATCCGGCGCTGTTTCGCGAGGTGGTGGACAGGGTGCGCAACAGCGCCACGGACGTTATCATCAACCTGACGGCCGGTATGGGCGGCGACTGGGCGCCATCGGAAACGGACTGGGCAATGCCAGGGCCGGGCACCGACATGATCGGTCCTGACGAAAGACTCACCCATATCAGGGACTGCCTGCCCGAGATCTGTTCACTGGATTGCGGAACACTCAATTTCGGAAATGATCATACGATCTACATTTCTACCCCGCCGATCCTGCGGCGCATGGCGGCACTGACGCTGGAGTGGGGCGTCAAGCCCGAACTCGAGGTGTTCGAGCTTGGTCATATCCGCTTTGCCAAGGCGATGATGGCCGACGGGTTGCTGGCCGATCCGCCCATGTTCCAGTTGTGCCTCGGCATCCCCTGGGGGGCCGACCAAACGGTGGAAATCATGGCTGCCATGAAGGCGCAACTGCCCACCGGCGCAAGCTGGGCCAGTTTCGGGATCAGCCGGATGCAGATGCCGATGGCGGCTGCGGCGGTCGCCCTTGGTGGCAACGTGCGCGTCGGGCTTGAGGATAACCTTTTCCTGGACAGGGGCGTTCTGGCGACCAATGCCCAACTGGTCGAACGCGCGCGCGAAATCATCGAGCGGATGGGGGCGCGGGTTCTGACGCCGCAGGAAGCGCGCAACAAGTTGCGGCTTCGCGGGGCAGATACCTGATGTCCGCTGATAGTGCACAGTCCGGCGGGCTGGCGATTACCGGCCTGGTCAAGCGTTATGGTACCGTCGAGGCGGTCGCCGGGATTGATCTGGAAATTCAGCGCGGCGAGTTCCTCACGCTGCTGGGCCCCTCCGGTTCTGGCAAGACCACGCTTCTGATGATGATCGCGGGCTTTCAGGACGCGACCGCAGGCGACATCCTGCTCGACGGCCGCTCCATCGTCGCCACTCCGGCTGAGAAGCGCAATTTCGGCATGGTTTTTCAAGGTTATGCCCTCTTTCCTCATATGTCTGTGCGCGACAACATCGGCTATGCGCTATCGGTCCGAAAGCGCCCGAGGCGCGAGATTGCGGGGCGTGTCGAGGAAATGATCGACCTCGTGCAACTGCAAGGCATGGAAGACCGCCTTCCTGCCCAGTTGTCGGGGGGCCAGCAGCAACGGGTAGCGCTGGCGCGGGCGCTGGCTTTCGCGCCCCCGGTCCTGCTGCTGGACGAACCCCTGGGCGCGCTGGATCGCAAGCTGCGGATAGAGGTGCAGGCACAACTCAAGGACCTGCATGAAAGGGTCGGCACGACTTTCATCTATGTCACCCACGATCAGGAAGAGGCACTGTCGATGTCGGACCGGGTGGTGATCATGCAATCGGGCCGGATCGAACAGGTGGGCACGCCCCAAGAGCTGTATAGCCGCCCGCGTACCCGGTTTGCCGCTACGTTTCTTGGAAAAAGCAACTTCCTGCACCGCGATGGCCGGGTCTGGGCTTTGCGGCCAGAAAAGATCGATCTGCACGTCGGTTCATCAGGCGACGACCGCACGACAGGAAAGATCCTGTCGCAGACGTATTTCGGATCGGTTCTGAACTACCGTGTCGAAACGACAGAGTTTGGCGTGCTGGAGGTCGATGTCGACGCCTGGCGCGGTGGAGCCGCCCTCCGACCCGGAACGGTCGTCAGCATTGGCTGGCATGATGAGGCGGTGGTCCCTCTGGAAGATTGAATACCGCGACGGCAGGCCAAACCTGCCTCGATCAACCGGGAGAGTTCTCCCCCATTACGGAGGAATAGAGATGCACGACAGACAATTCATGAAGGAAACCCTTTTTGCGGGCGCACAGGCGTTCAAGGCGGGCCGCATGGACAGGCGCAGCTTTCTGATCCTGTGCGGCATGGCCGGTTTTGCCAGTCAGGCCGTTCTGGCTGGCAAGGCAGAGGCCGCCGCAGACCAGGTCATCATGTGGAACTGGGGCGGGCAGTCCGAGGTATGCCACGGAAGTGCGATCGGCGAACCCTTCACCGCAGCGACCGGGATCGGCGTGGGTTTCGACACCTCTGGCCCGTTGCAAGGCAAGATCAGGGAGATGGTCGACAGCGGCGCGGTGACAGCCGATGTCTGCGACGGCGATCTGTTCGACGCGGTGGCGCTTGGCCAGACCGGGCACCTTGAACCGATCGACTATACCATCGTGCGGGCGGATCGGACCGTTGACGGCTATGCACTGGAACACGGCATCGCCGTCATCCTTTACGGGTATGCCTTTGTCTATGACACCGAGGTGTACGGGGATAACCCGCCGAATTCCTGGGCCGATTTCTTCGATACCGAGCGGTTCCCCGGACGGCGGTCGCTCTACCGGTGGGCGAATGGCGCCATCGAGGCGGCGCTGATCGCGGACGGTGTACCGCGGGACCAGCTTTATCCTCTCGATCTGCCCCGCGCCATGGCCAGAATTGCCGCGATCAAGGACGACACCATTTACTGGAGCTCGGGCTCAGAGGCGCATTCGATGGTTGTCAACGGCGAGGTGTCGATGGGTATGGTCTGGCAGAACCGCGGCCGCAGCATGGAAGAAGATACCGACGGGCGCTACAAGCTGGTTATGAACGAGGCATTTGCCTATCCGGGTGGCTATATCGTGCCGCGTGGCAATCCGGCAGGGCGCGAGAACGCGATGCGCTTCATCGCCACGGCCCAGGAAGTGGGCCCTCAGCTTGCGATCTTCCAGTGCCTCGGCATGACGCCTGCCAACCCTGAGGCCTTCGATCAGGTGCCCGAAGCCGACCAAGCCTATGCCATTTCGTCGGCGGTCAACATCGACAACGTGATCTTCAACGATCCGACATGGTGGGGCAACAACATCGACGAAGCCGTGAACCTGTATCTCGAAACCATCAGCTGAGCCTATGACCGGCGGCGGCACCCGCCGCCGGTTCCCCCTACGAGACAGGACATTCTGATGCAGACCTTGCGACGCTTGAACCTTCATCCAGGCTGGTGGCTGGTGCTGCCGTTTCTGCTGGTGGTGATGGGGATGTTTCTGGGCCCGATACTGAATATCCTGTGGCTCAGCGTCACTTTGCCCGAGCCGGGCCTGGACAACTATGCCGCGCTGTTCGAGAGCGAACCACTGCGTCGGATGCTCTGGACGACACTACGGATCTGCCTGATCACGACGGTTATGAGCGTGATCCTCGGCTACTCGATTGCCTATGCAATGATGCATGCGAGCGGGGCAAACCGGAACTGGATGATCAGCCTCCTGCTCGTCACCTTCTGGATATCGGTTCTGGTGCGCACCTTCTCATGGCTCATGCTGCTGGGGCGCAATGGTCCTGTTAACAACGCCCTCATGGGGGCCGGGCTGGTGTCCGAGCCCGTCGAATTCATGCGTAACGAACTGGGCGTGCTGATCGGTATGGTGCATTACATGATCCCCTATGCGGTTCTGCCGATCCTTGCCTCGATGCAGAACATCGACAATCGCGTAATCGCCGCCTCGCGCAATCTGGGGGCCGGTGGTGCGCAGACCTTCTGGCGCATCTACCTGCCGCTGACCCGCCCCGGGATCGTGGCCGGCGCAATTCTGGTGTTCATCCTCAGCCTTGGCTTTTTCGTAACTCCGGCGATCCTGGGCGGCGGGCGCGTGCTGATGGTAGCCGAATACATTTCGGTGCAGGTTCTCATCACGCTGCGCTGGGGCACCGCTGCGATGCTCGCTGTCTTGCTGCTGGGCGGGGTTCTGGCGCTCATGTTTATCCTGTCGCGGCTCATACCCTTGTCGCAGGTCTTTGGCGGAGCGCGGCGATGAAGCCCGGGTTCAGCACACGTTTCAACCGATTTGCGGCCTGGGTTTTGCTGATGTTTCTGGTGCTGCCGGCACTGGTGGCGATTCCCGTCTCGCTGACGCCAAGGCGTTTTCTGTCGATGCCGCAGGGTGAATATTCGCTGCGCCATTTCGAGACGCTGTTCGGTAGCCCCGCATGGATGTCCAGTTTTGCCCAGAGTGCGGTGATCGCAGTTAGCGCGGCTTTTCTGGCGACCGTTCTTGGCACATTGTGCGCCATCGGCCTATGGCGCATTGCCTCGCGCGCTGCCGAGGCGATCAGGGCGCTCTTGCTTCTGCCGCTGGTGGTGCCGCCCATCATCTCGGCGATGGCATTTTATCGGCTGTTCGTGCCGCTGGGCCTGATGGACAGCTATGCCGGCATGATCCTGGCCCACGCCGTGCTTGGCGCACCGCTTGTACTCATCACCGTTTCGGCCTCGCTTGCGGGTTTCGATCCGAAGCTTGAACAGGCCTCGCGTAATCTGGGTGCGTCCACGTTCACGACAATGCGGCGGGTCATCCTGCCCTCGATCCGCCCGGGCGTGTTGGCGGGTGCCCTGTTCGCCTTCATCACGTCCTGGGACGAGATCGTGGTGACGTTGTTCATAACAAGGTTCAGCATCTACACCCTTCCACGCCGCATGTGGAACGGGATTCGGGAAAATACCGATCCGACGACCGCCGCCGCCGCAGTTGTCTTGCTGGCAGTGACGTTGGTCGTCTTTCTCATCTGGGTGCTGTTGCAACGCCGCGCCCGTGCCCTGAACCCACAGCCCGAGTAAGCAATGATGTCAACCGAGTACAATCTTGACGACGAAATGCGCATGCTTCTGAAAACCGTTCGCGGTTTCATGAAGGACGAACTCTACCCCCATGAGGATATGGTCGACTCCAAAGGCTTTGTCCCCGAGGAGATCGGTCGCCAGATAGAGAAACGCTCAAAAGAGGTGGGCCTGTTCGCGGCCAACCTGCCCGAGGACGTGGGCGGTGGCGGGCTGTCGATGAAGGCAATGAGTTTGATCGAGCGGGAGTATGGCAAGACCAGCCATGCCCTCCATTCCTGGATCGCGCGGCCGACGGAGCTTTTGCTGGCCTGCGAGGGCGACCAGATCGAACGCTACCTGAAACCCTGCGTGACCGGCGAAAAACGCGAGTTGTTCGCTCTGACCGAGCCCGAGGCCGGCTCTGACGCCATGGGCCTGAAGTCACATGCGCGTCGCGAGAGGGCAGACTGGGTTCTTAACGGGTCCAAGCATTTCATCTCGGGTCCCTGCATGCCTGATTTCGCCATCGTCTTTGCCGCCACGGGCATGGACGAAACCCGGCGCGGCCCTCGCAAGCGGGTTACAGCGTTTCTGGTCGATGTGGGCACCCCCGGCTTTGAGGTCAGTGAAGGCAATCGTTCGGTCAGCTATCGCGGTTACAAGACGTTTCAATTGCATTTCTCGGATGTCCGGCTAGGGCCGGATCAGATTCTGGGCGAGGAAGGGCGCGGTTTTGAGCTGGCGGGCCAGTGGCTCACCATGGGGCGCGTCTGGGTCGGTGCCAGCTGCTGCGGCAAGGCTGAACGGATCATCGGCATGGCGTCGGAATGGGCGGCCAGCCGACGTCAGTTCGGTCAGCCGATCGGGCAATTCCAGGGAACCGGATTCAAGCTTGCCGACATGGCCATGGGGTTGCGGATGGGCGATCTGCTGGTCGCCGACGCTGTCGTGCGGGCCGAGGCGGGCGTGCTTAGCGACGCCGATGTGTCGATGGTCAAGCTCCACTGTTCGGAAATGGTCAACCGGGTGGCCGATGATTGCGTGCAGATCTACGGCGGGATGGGGTTGATGGAGGAACTGCCGGTGCAGCGCCTCTGGCGCGATGCGCGGCTGGAGCGGATCTGGGACGGCACCTCGGAAATCCAGCGCCACATCATCTCGCGTTCGATTTTACGTCCGCTCGGCGCATGAAACCGGCCCTACGCGAGAACCTGAGGCGACTTCTGTCGCCCCGCCAAATCGCCTTTGTTGGTGGGCGTGATTGCCTGACGGCCATCGGCGAAGCGCGGCGGCGTGGGTTCGCCGGGGCGATCTGGCCGGTCAATCCGAACCGGGCCGAGATGCTGGGCTATCCCTGTTTTTCCAGTATTGGCGATCTGCCCGAGGCCCCGGATGCCGTATTTCTTGCAGTCCCGGCTCCGGCGGCGGTCGAAGTTGTGCGCGCCTTGCACGAACGCGGGGTTGGCGGGATCGTCTGTTATACGGCGGGCTTTCGCGAAGCGGGGCAGGCGGGAGAGGCGCTGGAGGCCGCGCTGATCGAGGCGGCTGGCGACATGGCACTGGTCGGGCCGAACTGCTACGGGGTAATCAACTACCTCGCACGCAGTGCGCTCTGGCCCTTCGCTCATGGTGGCGATTGCTTGAATGGCCATGGCGCGGCCATCGTTACCCAGTCCGGGATGATGTCCTCCGACATCACCATGTCGCAGCGCGGTCTGCCTCTGACCCACATGATTTCGTGCGGAAACCAGTCGGTGCTATCGCTTGAGGATTATGTCGATTTCCTGATCGATGAACCCGGCGTCCGCGCCGTCGGCCTGCATATCGAGGGATTGCGCAGCGTTACGGGTTTCCACGATGTCGCGCTGCGAGCCAATCAAAAGGGCATCCCCATCGTTGCGCTGAAGACTGGCACTTCGGTCATCGGCTCTGCGCTGACCGTCAGTCATACCGGCTCGCTTTCCGGGGCGGACGATCTCTATGATGCTTTGTTCACGCGAGTCGGGGTGATCCGGGTCGAGACATTGCCGGAAATGATGGAAACGCTCAAGTTTCTTGTCTTGGCCGGGGTGCCGCGGGCCAATCGAGTGGCAGGGTTCACCTGTTCTGGCGGTGGCGCCACGATGCTCGCCGATCGGGCCGAACGGATAGGGCTGGTCTTTCCGGCAGTGCCTGCAAGGGTGCAACCTGATCTGGCAGCGCTCCTGCCACCGATCGCAACTGTATCGAACCCGCTGGACTATACGACGCCGATCTGGGGCCAGGCCGAGCGGACTGCCCCGGTGTTCACCCGGGCGATGGACCTGACAGAGGCAGCAGCGACAGTTCTGGTGCAGGATTATCCCGCACTCGGACTGGACGAAAGCGCGCCCTATTATCGTACGGACGCCGAAGCGTTTCTGGTCGCCGCGCGTGCCCGCGGCCTGCCTGCGGCGATACTGGCAACTTTGCACGAAAACCTCGATCCAGCGACCCGCGACTGGCTGGTGGCCGAAGGCGTCGCCCCGCTTCTGGGCATTGCCGAAGGGTTGGGCGCGATCCGCAACGCGATCTGGTGGGGCTAGCGCCACGCAGAGATCCTGGGGGCACCTCCCCTGGCGCTGACACCCGCCACCAGACAAGGGGCGCTTTGCGGGCTCGACGAAGCGCAGAGCAAGGCCATGCTGGCCGCGCTGGGACTATCCGTGCCGCCTTCGCGGCTCTGCGATGGGGCCGGGTTGGAAGCGGCAGCGGGTTCTCTGCGCTTTCCGCTGGTACTGAAAATGATCGGGCCGGAACTGGCTCACAAATCCGAAGCCGGGGCCGTCGAGGTCAACCTTGCAGACATGGATGCCCTCGTTTCCGCGAGCAACAAGATGCGCAAAGCCGTTGCCGCCCATGCTCCCCGGGCGCTGACCGACTGTTTTCTGGTCGAGGAAATGGCCCCGAAACCCGCCGCTGAGCTTCTGGTCAGCCTGCACCGCGACCCCGATTTCGGACCGGCGCTGACGTTGGCGGCGGGTGGCGTTCTGGTCGAGGTGTTGAAGGACAGTGCGAACCTTCTTCTGCCCGCATCACCGCTCGACATTGCCACTGCGCTTGACAGGCTCAGGGTTTCCCCGCTCCTGAAGGGGTTTCGCGGCCGGCCCGCGGCGGACATTACGGCGCTTCACGCCACCATCGGGGCGTTGCAGTCTCTGTTTCTGTCCCGGCCCGACCTTGCTGAAATCGAGATAAACCCGCTCTTCGCCGGTTCGGACGGCATGACAATCGTCGATGCGTTGATCCATGTCGAACAACCCTGACAGCGTCCCCAATCCCGATCTGCATGTCGCGCCCGATCTGCGGCAGGGCTGGAACCGCCCTGAACGCCGCCGCCAT
>SKKS01000356.1 GCA_007123625.1 Paracoccaceae bacterium | reverse complement strand
GATACGAAATGCCATGTCAGATCCTTGAGCGGCACCTTCAACCCGTCGGCCACCGTGTTCGGCGCATCATCGGCAATGATATGCCCGGCCTTGAAACTGCGATAGGCGTCGTCGGCCTGTTCCGGCTCGGCGGCATAGATTTCCACATGCGGGGCAATGTTCGACAGCGTCAAGCAGGTGCCCGAGATCATGCCGCCGCCGCCGATCGGCGCAACCACGGCGTCCAGCCCCTCGACCTGTTCCATGAACTCGCGCGAGCAGGTGCCCTGCCCCGCGATCACGCGCGGGTCGTTGTAGGGGTGCACGAACTCGGCGCCGGTTTCGGCTTCGACCCGGGCAAACACCTCCTCGCGCGAACTGGTTGAAGGTTCGCATTCGGTGATGATCCCGCCATAGCCGCGCACCGCATCCTTCTTGGCCTGCGGGGCGGTTCGGGGCATGACCACATGGCACGGGATCCCGCGACGCCCGGCGGCATAGCTGAGCGACAGCGCGTGATTGCCGCTGGAATGCGTGGCGACGCCGCGCGCCGCGTCTTCTTCCGACAGGCCGAAGACCGCGTTGCACGCGCCGCGCACCTTGAACGCGCCCGCTTTCTGGAAATTCTCGCATTTGAAGAACAGCTCGGCGCCGCTGAGCTTGTTCATGAATTCGGACGTCAGCACCGGTGTGCGGTGGATATATGGCTTTATACGCTCATGCGCGGCCAGCATATCCTCGAACTCCGGGACCATAAGCCCTGAAAGATCCTTCATGGACACCTCCCGTTGGTTCCCGGCGCTTTTGTCCGTAGGGCCGGGGCGGGGGCGTCCCCCCGCAGGTTTCTACACTTAACTTAGGCTGCCGCGCGGGTTTCGACCAGCGCCGTAGCGCGGTAATATTCCTGCGCGGCGGCAACGCCCGACCCCGGGGCAACGGGCATGCCCAGATCGGCCATGCACATTTCGGCCGTGGCAAGCCCGCCCAGCATCATCACATCCGTCAGGCTGCCCAGGTGGCCGATGCGGAACACCTTGCCCGCGACCTCGCCCAGACCGACGCCAAAGGCCACCCCATATTTCGATGCTGCCAGCGTGACGACATCGGTGCCGTTGAAGCCTTCGGGCACGACCACGGCCGTGACCGTGTCCGAATACAGAGCCGGGCGCGCGGCGCAGACCCGCAGCCCCCAGGCAGAAACGGCGCGGCGGACTCCTTCGGCGATTCGGTGGTGGCGCGCATAGACATTTGCCAGCCCCTCGTCGCGCAACATGTCCACGCTGGTGGCCAAGCCGTTGATCAACCCCACGGGCGGGGTGAACGGATAGCCGCCCGAGCCATAGCTTTTAAGCATGTCGCGCAGGTCGAAATAGGCGCGGCGCAGGTTGGCGCCCTCCATCGCCCGCAGCGCGCGAGGCGAAACGCCCAGGATCGCCAGACCCGCAGGCAGCATGAACCCCTTCTGGGACCCGGCGATCGCGACATCGACGCCCCAGGGCGCCATTTCGAAGGGCATCGACCCGATCGAGCTGACGCCATCGACCATCAGCAGAGCCGGATGCGCGGCGCCGTCCATTGCCTTGCGCAGCCCGGCGATGTCCGAGACCACACCGGTCGCAGTTTCGTTGTGCGTGGCCAGCACGGCGCGAATGCGGTGTTCGGTGTCGGCGGCGAGCGCCGCGCCCATGGCCTGTACCGGGCAACCTTCGCCCCAGGGGGCCTCGATCACCTGTACGTCAAGGCCGTGATGACGGCACAGGTCGATCCAGCGCTGGCTGAACATGCCGTGACGCGCGGCAAGCACTTTGTCGCCGGGTGACAGCGTGTTGGTGATGGCTGCTTCCCAGCCGCCCGTTCCGGTTGCGGGCAGGATCAGCACTTCGCCCGTCTTGGCCTCCATGCCCAGAACCTCGCGCACGCCGGCGACAGCGGGTCGGAAGATGCGCGCGAACATGGGCGAGCGGTGGTCGATGGTGGGCATGTCGCAAGCTTTGCGAATGACCTCGGGCATATTGGTGGGGCCGGGAATGAAAACCGGGTTCTGGAACGACATGAGCGGGACCTCCCTTGATCTGCAGGCAACCTACAGTTGGGCACCAGCACGGGCAATTTTTTTGAAATCATTTTTCGCCTGTCGAAAAAGTGTGATTGCATGATTGAAATCATGCGCTTAGTATTTTTCATGCTACGATTCTGTTTTTCAGAAATCCGAAAATCTTTGCCGAAAAGGGTCCTGACATGGCTGATACACCCCCTCGGGCTGCGCGGCGCGGCCGCCCGCGCGCCTTCGACGACCGCAGCGAACAGAACACGATTCGGGCGCTTGACCGAGCGATGATGCTGTTGCACCGGCTCAGCCTGTCGGACGGGCTGACCCTGACCGATCTGGCGCAGGAAGCCGACGAATCGCCCGCGACCGTCTATCGCGTGCTGGTCACGTTGCAGGGGCACGGAATGGTCGAACTCGACCCCGCCGCGCAGCTTTGGCATGTGGGGGCAGGGACGTTCCGCGCGGGCACCGCGTTCCTGCGTCGCACCAGCGTGGTCGAACGCGCGCGCGGCCCGATGCAATGGCTGATGCGCGAGACCGGTGAGACCGCCAACCTTGGCGTCGAACACGGGGACGAGGTGTTGTTCCTCAGCCAGGTGGAAACGCATCAGGCGATCCGCGCCTTTTTTCCGCCGGGCACGCGCAGCCCCATGCATGTGTCCGGGATCGGCAAGGCGCTGCTGGCGTGGATCGCTCCCACCCGTGTGCGCGGAATTGTGGCCCGCGTTGGGCTGGAGCGGTTCACAGCCAGTTCGCTGGTCACGCCCGCCGCACTGGACGCCGATCTGGAGGCCACCCGCGCGCGTGGCTACGCCTTCGACGACGAGGAGCGCGCCGAGGGCATGCGCTGCATCGCCGCGCCTGTGTTCAACGCGCATGGCGAACCAGTCGCCGGCATCTCGGTGTCCGCGCCGGGGTTCCGGTTGCAGGCCGAAGACGTGCCGCGTATCGGCGCGCTGGTGGCACGGGCGGCAACCGAAGTGACCGATGCCATCGGCGGGATGCTGCCCGAGGCGGGCGGAAAGCCTGATTGAAAATCGGAATTGACATTTCCGACTAATACAGTCAGAAAAGGATCAGCCAGCCGCGACAGGCCCGCCAATGTTCGCAACCCGGTGCCGGTGGACAAGCTCCGCCAAACCGCATGCAAGGGAAACAAACCCCATGACCATTGCGCTTCGCCGGCAGCAAGTGATCGGCCATGTGACCGAAAACGTGCCTGTCCATGATGCACAGGTGTTGACCCAGGGCGGTCAGCAGGCCCGTATCGTGCTTGACGGCAAGGTGTATCAGCTGCGCATCACCCGCGCAGGCAAACTTATCCTGACGAAATAAGCCCGGAGTGCGCTGCCATGATCGTCTGCCACTGCGCCACCATCAGCAGCCACGACATTCGCGCCGCCCTTGACTGGATGCGCGCCGCCGATCCTGATACGATCATCACGCCGGGCAAGGTGTATCGCGCACTTGGCAAGCGCGCCGACTGCGGCGGTTGCCTGCCGATATTTCTTGCCCAGATGGAACGATGCGCCAGCTTCGGAGTTCCCGATCTGCGCGGCGCAGCCCGCTTAACGCCAGCAAAAGGAAATCTGCATGAAGGGCGACGCAAAGGTAATCGAGTATCTCAACAAGGCATTACGCAGTGAACTGACTGCCGTCAGCCAGTACTGGCTGCATTTCCGCCTGCAGGAAGATTGGGGCTACGGACGACTGGCGGCCAAGTCCCGCGCCGAAAGCATCGAGGAAATGCACCACGCCGACAAGCTGATCGCGCGTATCCTGTTCCTTGAAGGGCACCCGAACCTGCAGAAGCTTGACCCGATCCGCACCGGCCAGGATATCCGCGAGACGCTGGAATGCGATTTGGCTGGCGAACACGACGCCCGCAACCTGTATATCGAGGCGCGCGACCATTGTGACAGTGTCGGCGACTATGTGTCCAAGAACCTGTTCGAGGCGCTGATCGCCGACGAGGAAGGGCATATCGATTACCTCGAAACCCAGATCGCGCTGCATGATCGGCTGGGCGCCGAGCGCTATGGTCTGTTGCAGGCACAGCCCGCCAACGAAGCGGAGTAAGCGCCCGCTCGACGTACCCCACCCGCCCGCCCATGTACGCCTCGCGGGCGCTGCCCGGTGCCACGGCACCGGGCATCTGTATCTC
>SKKS01000015.1 GCA_007123625.1 Paracoccaceae bacterium | reverse complement strand
GCGAACTGGCCACCCGGATCGACGACGCGCAGCCAAAGGCGATCATCGCCGCGTCCTGCGGGATCGAACCGGGCCGCGTGGTGCATTACAAGCCGTTGCTGGACGGGGCCATCGACATGGCTGCGCACAAGCCCGATTTCTGCGTGATCTTTCAGCGCGAGCAGGAACGCGCCGTGCTGATCGCCGGCCGCGACCATGACTGGACCACCTTTGTCCAGGACGCCGCGCCCGCTGACTGCGTGCCGGTCAAGGGGAGCGACCCGGCCTATATCCTCTATACCTCGGGGACCACGGGCCAGCCCAAGGGCGTGATCCGCGCCACCGGCGGGCATCTGGTCGCGCTCGCCTGGACCATGAAGAACCTCTACAACGTCAACCCCGGCGAGGTATTCTGGACCGCCTCGGACGTGGGCTGGGTCGTGGGGCACAGCTACATCTGCTACGGGCCGCTGATCCACGGTGCCACCACCATCGTGTTCGAAGGCAAGCCCGTGGGCACCCCCGATGCCGGCACCTTCTGGCGGGTGATCGAGGAGCATAAGGTCGTCAGCTTCTTCACCGCGCCCACCGCGTTCCGCGCCATCAAGCGCGAAGACCCCAAAGGCGAACTGGTCAAGAATTACGACCTTTCGTCGCTGCGGGTATTGTATCTGGCGGGCGAACGGGCCGACCCGGACACCATTCACTGGGCGCAGGCCAAGCTGAGTGTGCCGGTGATCGACCATTGGTGGCAGACCGAAACCGGCTGGGCCATCGCCGGCAATCCGGTGGGGCTGGAGCAATTGCCCGTCAAGGTGGGCAGCCCCTCGGTGCCGATGCCGGGGCATGAAATCCATATTCTGGACGAAGCCGGTCAACCGCTGCCCCCGGGCAAACTTGGTGCCATCGCAATAAAGTTGCCGCTGCCGCCGGGGACGCTGCCAAACCTGTGGAACGCCGAAGAGCGGTTTCGCAAATCCTATCTGACCACGTTCCCCGGCTATTATGAAACCGGCGACGCGGGGTATCTGGACGAAGACGGGTACGTCTACATCATGGCGCGCACCGATGACGTGATCAACGTCGCCGGGCACCGGCTGTCCACTGGCGGGATGGAGGAAGTGCTGGCCAGCCACCCCGATGTGGGCGAATGCGCGGTGATTGGGGTCGCGGACGCGTTGAAGGGGCAGTTGCCGCTGGGACTGTTGTGCCTGAACAAGGGCGTGGACCGCGACCATGCCGACGTTGTGGCGGAATGCGTCCGGCTGATTCGCGACAAGATTGGCCCGGTAGCGGCGTTCAAACACGCGGTGGTTGTGGATCGTCTGCCCAAGACCCGCTCGGGCAAGATCCTGCGTGCCACGATGGTCAAGATCGCCGATGGCGCCGAATGGGCGATGCCCGCCACCATCGACGACCCGGCGATTCTGGACGAGATCGCGCAGGCGCTTCGAAAGATGGGCTTTGCTGGTGGGGTACGCTGATGTCCCTGTCTGCGCGCGCATGGAGTGATTTGAGACTCTTCCGCTGATTGTGGTGTTGGCATTCCCTCAACCTCGCGTATACTGTTGCATATCTGGACAAGTTATTTCGGTTACTTTTTTTTCGAGGCATTTTTGAGAACAAGTGTGACAGGGCCACTATTGTTGTGGATCGAGGGGTAGAATGACAGGGTTCGACCGCGTCCTGGGACGGCGGGTGATGCAGCACGACCCGGATTCACCTTCCCGGTCAGGGGGAGGGGAGCTCAAAATGCTGGCTGAGGACAACGGCCAAGCGGCAGCGCTTTGCAAAGTCCTGATTGTCGAGGACACGGCCTCGCTGCGGATGACCTATGGCTCCATCCTGCGCGCTGCAGGGTTCGAGGTGTCGAGTGCCGCGAACGCCGCTGAAGCCATGACCATTTTCAGGGCAGAGCGCAATCATGTGGTGCTGGCGGATCTTGTCCTTCCGGACCGCGACGGGCTTGAGCTGATCCGCGAATTGCTATCGGTCGCGCCGGGAACCCCGGTGATCGCGGTGACGGCGCACGGGTCCATCGACCGGGCAGTCGAGGCGATGCGCGCGGGCGCGCACGAGTTTCTGGTCAAGCCCGTGGACAGTGCCCTGCTTCTTGAATCGGTCATCCGTGCAGCGCCCGACCCGGTCACCGCGGAAACGCAAAGCCCGGCGACCGGGCGTGAGGGGCCACTTGCGCCGTTCCTTGGTACTTCGGCGCCGATGCAGGAGATCTATCGCCTTGTGCGATCGGTCGCGCGGTCGGTGGCGACGGTGTTCGTCACCGGCGAGAGCGGGACGGGTAAGGAGCTTTGCGCCGAGGCCGTGCACCGGCTGTCGCCGCGCAACGGCAAGCCCTTCATCGCGCTGAATTGCGGGGCGATTCCGGGCGATCTTCTGGAATCCGAGGTGTTCGGGCATCTGAAAGGCTCGTTCACCGGCGCTATCTCGGAAAAAACCGGGGCGGCGGCAGCGGCGGACGGGGGCACGCTGTTTCTGGACGAGATCTGCGAAATGGACCTGAACCTGCAGACCAAGCTGCTGCGGTTCCTGCAAAGCTCGACCATCACGCCGGTGGGCGCGACCCGGGCGCGCAAGGTCGATGTCCGCATCGTCTGCGCCACCAATCGCGACCCCGAGGAAGAGGTGCGCAAGGGCCGCTTCCGCGAGGATCTGTTCTATCGGTTGCATGTGGTGCCGATCCATCTGCCGCCCCTGCGCGAACGCGGCGGCGATGTGATCGAGATCGCTTCGGAGCTGCTGACGCGGGTGGCGCAAGAGGAGGGGCGCGCGCTGCGCGTGATCGACCCGCGCGTTCAGGAGGTGTTTCGCAGCTTCGCCTGGCCGGGGAACGTGCGGCAGCTGATCAATGTGCTTCGCCAGGCGGTGGTGCTCAACGACGGGCACGTGCTGACGTTGGACATGCTGCCGCCGGGATTGCGGCGGGCGGGCGACACTGCGCCTCCGGCACGGCCTGCTGCGCCCGCCGAAGCTGATGCCGAAGGGCTGTTGACGGACCGCATGTCCGGTCTGACCCTCGCCGAGATCGAGCGCATTGTGATATCGGCCGCAATCGAACGCAACAGCGGGTCCGTCCCCCGCGCAGCACGCGAACTCGATGTTTCGCCGTCGACGATTTACCGCAAACGCGCGCAATGGCTTGAAGGCGGGTGAACGGTTGCGGCTGGACGCGGTATTTCCAAGGCCCAAAGTCCGCAACGACGTGAGTGTGGCGTGCCATATCGGGTGCAGTCACGTCGCGGATATGCCGACGAAACGGGGCTGGTACAGGCGGCTACTCGGCCTCTGGCTGGCCGAGCATGTGGCGCACACCTTCGGTCACATCGGTGCGCAGGGCCAGGCGCAGGGCGGGTTCGTCACCGGCCTTGAGCGCAGCCAGGATCATCCGGTGGTGCGGTGGGGCCGTGGACCGGCGCAACCGTGTGTAGAGCATGCGCATCGTCGGACCCAGTTGCAGCCAGACCGTTTCCACCATCGCCAGCATGGCCGGGCTTTGCGCTCGCAGATAGAACGTGCGGTGAAATTCGAGATTTGTGCGGATGTACGCCACCGGGTCGCGCCGCATGGCGGCTTCAAGGTTCGCGGCGTTGATCGCTTCCATCCGCTCGATCAGCGCGAAATGAACACGGGGCAGGGCGCGGCTGGCCAGTTCGGGTTCCAGAAGCGCGCGGATCGCGGCCAGTTCCTCGATCCGCTCGGCGCCGAGGGCGGGCGTCGCCACGCGCCCCGACGCTGACAGCGTAAGCGCGCCTTCGGCCACCAGGCGACGCACGGCTTCGCGGGCGGGGGTCATCGAAACCCCGAAGATCCGCCCGATCCCGCGCAGCGTCAGCGGATGACCCGGCATCAACTCGCCATGCATGACCTGCGCGCGCAGGCTGCGATACACGCGCTCATGCGCAGCACTGGCGGGCGGTTCGGGACTGCGGGTTGTGGGGCGGATCATTTTTGCCCGGCATCCGCGTCGGTGCGCTCTGGAGTGAAATCGAAGCGGTGCAGCGAATGACCGTTCGTGCGCAACCATGCGCGGTGCTTCTGATAGCTGGGCATGAGGCGGGCAACCACGTTCCAGAACGCGCGCGAATGGTTCATCTCACGCAGATGCGCCACTTCGTGCGCGGCGACATAGTCCAGCACCTCGGGCGGGGCCATCGCCAGCCGCCAGGAGAACATCAGCCGCCCCTCGGCGGTGCAGGAGCCCCAGCGCGAGCGGGTGTCGCGCAG
>SKKS01000064.1 GCA_007123625.1 Paracoccaceae bacterium | reverse complement strand
GCCAGCTTCGCATGGCCAGTCGCATGATCAACGCGGAACCCGGGACCGGTTCGGGCAACGCGCCATCCAACGGCAGCCGCCCCTCAGCCCGGAAGCTTAACCAATCGGTCCCCGTTTCGGATGGTGCCGTCCCGAACGACACTGCACAACACCCCGCGCAGGCGCAGGGGTGTGTGGTCCGGGGCGTTGACCCAGTCCTTGGCCGCAGCGCCGTAGCGGGCTTTCCATTTCACGCAGGCGTCATTGAAGACAGCGGAAACCTGAAGCCGTGCCGTCCCAGCGCGCAGCACCTGACCCGCAGGAAGATTGTCTTCGCCCAAGTTCATGTCCACGACAAAGGTATCGCCGGGGTGAACAACGTTTTCACGGTCCCGCCACACCAGATCGAGCACCCGTTGCGACAGGATGCAGATCTGGATGCCCGGATGCGCGCTGCCATCCGGCAGGCGCAGCCAGGGCCGCGTTTCCCAGCGCTCGCCCGGGATGCCGCGGTCGTGCGTCACGGCGATCGCGTCAACGAATTGCCGCGCTCCATAGCCGGGGCGCAGGCAGAGCATCCGGATTTCGGCATTGTCCGGCGGTGCGGCGCAAATGTAAGGAACCGCGCGGTCAAGTTCGGACCGCGTGGCCTGCGCAGCCGCCTCGGTCATTCCTCGACGACGGCGTCGTCTCCCGCCGCCATGTGGAAATCGAGACCATGCGCCGCGCGGATTCGGTCCTCGATCTCGTCAGCGACCTGGGGGTTGGACTTGAGGAACTGCTTGGCGTTTTCGCGCCCCTGCCCGATCCGTTCGTCACCGTAGGAATACCAGGCGCCCGATTTCTCGACCACGCCGGCCTTGACTCCAAGATCCAGCAACTCGCCGGTTTTCGATATCCCTTCACCATACATGATGTCGAACTCGACCTGCTTGAAGGGCGGCGCGACCTTGTTCTTGACGACCTTGACGCGCGTGGCGTTGCCCACAACCTCGTCCCGGTCCTTGATCGCGCCGATCCGGCGAATGTCCAGCCGGACCGAGGAGTAGAATTTCAACGCGTGACCGCCGGTGGTTGTTTCGGGCGAGCCAAACATCACACCGATCTTCATGCGGATCTGGTTGATGAAGATCACCATGCATTTGGACCGCGAGATCGACCCCGTCAGCTTGCGCATCGCCTGACTCATCAAGCGGGCATGAACGCCAACATTCGAGTCGCCCATGTCGCCTTCGAGTTCGGATTTCGGGGTTAGCGCAGCGACCGAATCGACCACGACCAGCGACACCGCACCCGAGCGCACCAGAGTATCCACAATCTCCAGGCCTTGTTCACCTGTATCCGGCTGTGAGATCAACAGCTCATCCAGATTCACGCCAAGCTTGCGGGCATACTGAGGATCCAGCGCATGCTCGGCGTCGACAAACGCGCAGACGCCTCCCTTTTTCTGCTCCTCTGCAACCGAGTGTAACGCCAGCGTGGTTTTACCCGAAGATTCAGGGCCATAGATTTCGATGATCCGCCCCTTGGGCAAACCGCCAATCCCCAGCGCGATATCGAGACCCAGTGATCCGGTCGAAGTGGACTCGATATCGGTCACCGGATTATCGCCGCCCATCCTCATGATCGAGCCCTTGCCGAACTGGCGTTCGATCTGGGCCAGCGCGGAATCGAGCGCTTTCTGCCGGTCTTGTGCGCGTTTGTCGGTCATATCCAGAAGGTTCGCCACAGCCATAGGTTCCGATCCTTATTTCACAGCGCGCAGGGCACGGCAATCGCTGCTTTGTTCATCAAGTGTTCCAACCGCACCATGCGATCAAAACGCGAACATTTCAACCAGTTTCTTCGCATTCTCAGTTAACCGCGGGATGGTTAACCAATGGTTTATGCCTTCGGGCGCACAGGCCAGAATGCACGAAGCCCCCTGTCCGGGGGCTTCGCTTGGCATTCCGGCGACAAGTTCAGTCAGCCGTAAGCAGGGGCGGTTTGTTGCCGCTCAGGCGCGGTGCGCCCGGTTCGCTGAGTTGAAGGTCGATGCTGCCGTCCTTGATGGCCACACGCACCACACCACCCTTGGTCAGCTTGCCGAACAGAAGTTCCTCGGCCAGCGGCTTCTTGATGTTCTCCTGAATGACGCGGGCCAGCGGGCGCGCGCCCATGCGGTCATCATAGCCCTTTTCGCCCAGCCATGCCGCGGCTTCCGGCGTCAGCTCGATGGTCACGTTGCGGTCCATCAGTTGCGCTTCAAGCTGAAGCACGAACTTTTCGACCACCTTGAGGATCACCTCCTTCGGCAGGGCGCCAAAGCTGATGACCGCATCCAGACGGTTGCGGAACTCGGGCGAGAAGGTGCGTTCGATGGCGGCCGTATCCTCGCCCTCGCGCCGGTCGCGGCCAAAACCGATGGCGGCCTTCGCCAATTCCGCCGCGCCCGCATTCGAGGTCATGATCAGGATCACATTGCGGAAATCGACCTGCCGCCCGTTGTGGTCAGTCAGCTTGCCGTGATCCATGACCTGCAGCAGGATGTTATATACATCCGGGTGCGCCTTCTCGATCTCGTCCAGCAGCAGCACGCAATGCGGGTGCTGGTCGACGCCATCGGTCAGCAACCCGCCCTGGTCGAAACCCACATATCCCGGGGGCGCGCCGATCAGACGGCTCACAGCATGTTTCTCCATGTACTCGGACATGTCGAAACGCAGCAGTTCCACCCCGAGGCTTGATGCAAGTTGCTTGGCCACTTCGGTCTTGCCCACGCCGGTGGGACCGGCGAACAGATAGTTGCCGATGGGCTTTTCAGGTTCACGCAGCCCGGCCCGCGCCAGCTTGATCGAGGATGAAAGCGCCTCGATCGCCTTTTCCTGCCCGAAGACCACACGCTTGAGCGAACGCTCCAGATCGCGCAGCACCTCGGCGTCATCCTTCGACACGTTCTTGGGCGGAATGCGGGCGATCTTGGCGACCACGGCCTCGATCTCCTTCGGGCCGATGGTCTTGCGCCGCTTCGATTCAGACACAAGATGCTGCGCCGCGCCGGCCTCGTCGATCACGTCGATGGCCTTGTCGGGCAGTTTGCGGTCGTTGATATAGCGCGCCGACAGTTCGACTGCCATCTTGATGGCGTCGTTGGTGTAGCGGATGTCATGGTGCTTTTCGAAGTAAGGCTTGAGCCCCATGAGGATCTTCACCGAATCCTCGACCGTTGGTTCCACCACGTCGATCTTCTGGAAGCGCCGCGACAGGGCGCGGTCCTTTTCGAAATGCTGGCGGAATTCCTTGTAGGTGGTGGACCCCATGCAGCGCAGTTTGCCACCCTGCAGCGCCGGTTTCAGCAGGTTCGACGCATCCATCGCCCCGCCTGAGGTCGCACCCGCGCCGATCACGGTGTGAATCTCATCGATGAACAGGACCGCATCCTCGTGGTCCTCAAGCTCCTTCATGACCGACTTGAGCCGCTCCTCGAAGTCGCCACGATAGCGGGTGCCCGCCAGCAGTGCACCCATATCAAGGCTGTAGATTGTGGAATTGGCCAGCACCTCGGGAGTTTCCCCTTCGACGATCTTCTTGGCCAGCCCTTCGGCAATCGCGGTCTTGCCCACGCCCGGATCGCCCACCAGCAGGGGGTTGTTCTTGCGCCGACGGCACAGGACCTGGATGCAGCGCTCCACCTCGGCCGCGCGGCCGATCAGCGGGTCCACTTCGCCCTTGCGGGACTTGGCGTTCAGGTCCACGCAATACTTGGCGAGCGCGCTGTCCTTTTCCTCTTCCTTGGCAGTGCTTTCGCCGCCTTCGGATTCAGGCTGGTCGGCGCCGGTCACTGGCCGCGACTGCGAAAACGCGGGGTTCTTGGCCACCCCGTGAGCGATGAAATTCACCGCGTCATAGCGGGTCATGTCCTGTTCCTGCAGGAAATAGGCCGCATTCGATTCGCGCTCGGCAAAGATGGCGACGAGTACATTGGCGCCCGTCACCTCGGTCCGGCCCGAGCTTTGCACATGGATCGCGGCACGCTGTATCACGCGCTGGAAAGCCGCGGTCGGAACCGCCTCGGACCCATCAATGTCGGTGACAAGCGAGGCGAGCTCCTCCTCGATGAAGTCCAGCAGCGTCTTGCGCAACTGGTCCAGATCGACATTGCACGCGCGCATGACCTGCGCGGCATCCGGTTCGTCGACCAGCGACAGCAACAGATGCTCCAGGGTGGCAAACTCGTGCTTGCGCGAATTGGCAAGCGCCAGGGCGCCGTGGATGGATTGTTCCAGAGTTGTCGAGAACGATGGCACGGTAACGCTCCTGTATTTGGTCGCGGCCGCGTCTGGTTTCTGTTCCAGCCGCAGCGTTGACTCTGAACCTCTCTTATTAAACTTCGGTTTTCTGCGCGCCGCTTCAAGTTTTTTTTCGGATTATTGCACAATGCCGTGCGCGGCGTTGTAACGAAGCACGAAAACTGACCGCTCCGGCCTGCACTTGCAGGGGGCATGCCGCGTTGTCGCACCATCGGGCAAGCAGCGCAAGCCGACCGCGCAAGACAGACCACCCCTACAGACGTTCAAGCGCCCCGACAAGGCGCGCGCGCGCTTCGGGCAACGGCTTGTCGCCCAGCGCCGGGGCCAGTCGGCTGGCCAGAAAATGCCCGGTCAGCCGCAACCCTGCCAGAAGCGCCGCGCGGTCCATCGGACCGTCCCCCTCAAGTCCCGTCGGCAAAATCAGAAGGCGCGCCGCCCAGTCCCCCGCGCCGACACGGCTGACGGCCCGGCCGGTACGCGGGGAAACAAAGGCAAGATCCTCGGTCGTGCCGGTCACAGCGCAGCGCCGCAGATCAAGACCATAGCCGGTTTGCACCAGAAGGTCGAGTTCCCAATGCAGATAGGCCCGCAACCACCCGTCCCCGCCGAGCTGGTCCAGAAGCGCGCTGCTTCGGGCATAAAGTTCGGGCTGCAGCTGACGCTCGGGCAGCGCGAAACGCAGCAGGGCACAGACCGATCCAAGTGCCAGCAGCGCCAGCCGGTCGTCCATGAGCGCCCCTGCCCGCTGCCGCAGCGGTTCGACCGTGAACGCGCCCAGATGCGTTTCAAGCCGCGCACGCCAGACCAGATCGAGCGTCGCGCCCGGCTGCAGCACCGGCGCCATGCGCCGTCCGCCACCGCCGCGCACCACGCCCGCGCACCGGCCTTGCGACCGGGTCAGCACATCGATGATGACGGCGCTCTCGCCGTGCCTGCGCACGCCCAAAAGCACCCCTTCGTCCCGCCATTCCATTCTGTTGACTATGCGCTTGGCCGGGACAGTTGCAAGCGACGCAACGACACCGGTCGATCCGGGTTGCGTGACGGTGCAGCATCCGTATCGTCATCATCGCCACGAGAGGGACTCATGGACCAGAGGTTTCGCATCATCGCCGGAGTATTTGGCGCCGCCGGGGCGGCGGCACTGGTCACGCAGGTCGGCATCAACATGGCACGCGACAGCGTCGGGCTTCTGGGGGCAATCTGGTTCCTCGCAAGCTTCTTCACCCTCCTGACCAACACGTTGGTGGCGACGAGCTTCGTTTGGATCGCGGCCACGGGGCGGCGGTTGTCCTATGACTGGATGTCAACGCTGACCGTGTCGATGATCATGGTGGGCGGCGTCTATCACGCGATGCTGGCGCATCTTCACAACTTCGAGGGGCTGAGCCGACTGACCGACCAGATGTTTCACACGATCATGCCTGCGATGGTCCTGTGGTTCTGGCTGATGGAAACCACGCGCAATGCCCCGCGCCGGGGGCGACCGCTTCTGTGGCTGGCATGGCCAGCAGTCTATGCGGTCTACATGCTGGTGCGGGGGGCGGCTACAGGGTGGTATCCGTATCCCTTCTTCGATCCCGCACTCGCGTCATGGGGGGCGGTCACGCAGATGCTTGTGGTGTTCATGGGCGGCACCGCCGCGCTGGCCTTTGTCACGGATGCCATCGGGCAACGAATGCCCCTGCGCCCGCCGCCCGGCAACGCCTGAATCCGCGGACATTCCCCCGGCAGACAGGAGCGGGCATACCAAGTCGCCCGCAGCGTCTACACTCAGCGTGACTTGCGCGATTCCAGCTCTCCGATGACGGTTTCGACAACATCGGTCATCAACGCATCGTCTTCGGATTCCGCCATGACGCGCACCAGCGGCTCGGTCCCCGAGCGCCGGATCAGAAGCCGCCCGTGCCCTGCAAGGCGGGCTTCGGCCGCGGCGATCGCAGCCGGCATGCCGGGCCATTCCAGCGGATTCGATCCCGCCTCGTGCCGGAAATTGCGCAACACTTGCGGCACCGGGTCGAAACTCCGCGCCAGTGTCGATGCCGCCTGCCCCGTGTCGATCATCGCCGCAAGGAACTGCAGCGCGGCGATCAGCCCGTCGCCAGTGGTGGCGTAGTCGGTCATCACGATATGACCGGATTGTTCCCCGCCCAGGTTCCAGCCGCCCTCGCGCATCCGCTCCACCACATAACGGTCGCCGACCTTCGTGCGCTCCAGCCGCAGCCCTTGCTCGTGCAGGTACCGCTCCAGCCCAAGGTTCGACATTACCGTACTGACCAGCGTGCCGTCAATCAGGCGCTCTTCCTCGGCCCAGCGGCGGGCGAACAGCGCCATGAGCTGGTCGCCGTCGGCCACCTGCCCGCGTTCGTCAATGATGATCACCCGGTCGGCATCGCCATCAAGTGCGATGCCCAGATCCGCCCCGCTTGCCAGAACCTCGCGGGCGCAGGCTTCGGGATGTGTCGAGCCGCAACCGTCGTTGATGTTCGTACCGTTTGGGTCGACCCCGATGCTGACCACATTGGCGCCCAGTTCCCAAAGAACCTCGGGCGCGGCCTTGTAGGCGGCGCCGTTGGCACAGTCGATCACTACCTTTAGCCCCGCCAGCGTCTTGCCGCGCGGAAAGGTGGTCTTGGCGTATTCCACATAGCGTCCGCGCCCGTCGTCGATACGCTTGACGCGACCGATATTCGCGGGCTTGGCCAGCGCGATCTCGGCCCCGACAATGTCCTCGATATCGGACTCGGCGCTGTCCGACAGCTTGAACCCGTCCGGCCCGAAGAACTTGATCCCGTTGTCATGATGCGGATTGTGGCTGGCCGAGATCATGATGCCAAGATCGGCGCGCATCGACCGGGTCAGGAACCCCACCGCGGGCGTGGGCACCGGCCCCAGCAGCAGCACGTTCATGCCGGTCGAGGCAAGCCCCGCCGTCAGCGCGGTTTCCAGCATGTAGCACGACAGCCGCGTGTCCTTGCCGATCACCACCCTATGGCCGTTTTCGCCGTCGGTGCGAAAGAACCGCCCTGCCGCCGCGCCCAGACGCAGCGCCATTTCGGCGGTCATCGGGTAGCTGTTCGCCGTGCCGCGCACGCCGTCGGTTCCAAACAGTTTCCGGCTCATGTCTGCTCCTGCGCCTCGGTTGGGTCGTTCAATGCCTGCCACATGTCCAGCGCCTGCCGGGTCTGGGCCACGTCATGGACGCGCAGCACATGCGCCCCCTGCCCTGCCCCGTGCAGCGCCACCGCCAGCGACCCCGCCAGCCGCTCGCCCGCGGTTTCGACCCCCGTGACCGTGCCGATGAACCGCTTGCGCGAGGCACCCAGCAGCACCGGCAGCCCGGTATCGTGAAAAACCGACAGCCAGCGCAACAGGGTCATGTTGTGGTCCAGCGTCTTGCCGAAACCGATTCCGGGGTCGATCAGGATCCGCGCGCGCGCGATCCCGGCCGCTGCTGCGGCGGCGGCGCGGGCATCGAGCCAGTCCAGCACCTCGGCCACGACATCGTAGTAACGCGGGTCGGCCTGCATGGTGCGGGGATCGCCCTTGGCATGCATCAGGCAGACCGGCACCCCGGCCTCGGCCACCAGGGGCGCCATCTCGGGGTCATGGGTCAGGGCCGAAACATCGTTGACCATATCCGCCCCGGCGGCCAGCGCGGCGCGGGCGGTGGTGGCGTTGCGGGTATCAATGCTGATCGGCGTCGTGATCCCGGCATCCCGGATCGCGCGTATCACGGGGGCGGTGCGGGCGATTTCCTCGGTCACGGGCACGGGTTCGGCGCCGGGCCGGGTGCTTTCGCCGCCGATGTCCAGAATGTCGGCATCCGCGGCCATAGACCGGGCGGCGGCCACCGCCGCTGCCGGGTCAGTCAGACGTCCGCCGTCCGAAAAGCTGTCAGGTGTCAGGTTCAGGATGCCCATGATCCGTGGTCGGTCCAGCGTCAGGCCACACAGCGCCGGGCGCTGGCGGGACAACCGGTCGCGCTGCGCGGCGTCCAGATCGGTGGTCAGAAGCCCTTCGCACGTCTGCCGCCCCTCGACAACATCCACCTCCTCAACCCAGACAAAGGCGCTGCCGGCCAGCGGCAGTGCAATGTCATGCCGGGGGGCGGGACGGTCCAGGGCAGACGTGCGCGGCAGCGGCCGCAGGCGCAGGGTCAAGCCAGCCTCCAAATCGAAGCGATCAGCCAACGTCGGAGCAATGCGCCGAAATCCATCATGAACATGCGATCCGTCAAGCAGAATGTCGCGACCAGATCAAGTGCGGGCGCCCTCAGCCCGGCCAGATTTCAAGCGGCACGCGCGTGCCTGCCGAAAGCTGCACGCCCGGGGGCACAATCAGGGCCGTCGCCGCCAGCGCCTCGGCTATCCAGAGCGCCAGTGCCGCGCCGTCGCCCGCCCGGTCCAGCGGCCCGTCGGGGCTGTCCAGCACCAGCTTGGCGGGCGCCCAGATCAGACATTGCCCCTGCCGCATGGCCCAGTCGATTTCGGTGCGGCTGTCGATCACCATCAGACGCCGGTCACGAGACGCCAGTTTCCATGCATTCTGCTCGATCGTCAGCAGATCGATGCGGCGCTGAACCGCGCGCACGCCGGTCTGCGGTCCGCGTTCGTCCGGAAGCCCCACGCACAGCACGACCGGCAGACCGCGCACCTTGAGCGTATCCAGACGCGCGCCGAAATCCGGCGCATCGATCATGGCATTGCCCACATAGGCCACCAGCGGATGGACCGCGCGTTCCTGCCCTGAAGCCGTCACCGACTGCACCGGCAGTGCAGCGCGGTTGCGCACAATCTCAACCCCCAGCGCACCGGGGCCACGGTCCAGCTTTTCGATCCGGACAAAGGCCCGCATGGCCTGCGGTTCGGCCAGAATACGTTCGGCCACCCGCTCGGCCAGTGTTTCCAGCAGGTTCAACCGCTGCGCCGCCAGTTCATCGGCGATCGCCTCGACAATCCGGTCATAGGACAGGATGCGGTCGACATCATCCTCGATCGGCGCGGGGTGCGGGCGGATTTCCACCACAACGTTGAAGCGCAGCCGCTGCGGGGCACCGCGTTCGGTCTGAAAGGCGCCGATCTCGGCGGAAACCACATGGTCGCGCAGGCTGATGCGGTCACGCGGGTCGGCGGGCGCTGTGGCTTCGGACCGCTCAAGCGGGTGCGCAAAGGCAAGGGAGATGTCGTTCATGATCTGCTCCGGCGTCGTTTTGGCATCGGATATACCGAATGCACCGGCTTGCCCATAGCGCGCGGCGCACGCGAACTTCCGCGCCGCGCCAGGCACGGTCATCTGGCAACGTCAGGTGTTGTCCGCGCGATAGAAGACATGCGCACCGATGCGCGCAACCCGATCGAAGACGCGCGACCAGCGCGGCGCAACCTGTGTGGTATGGAAATGCGTGGCCCCGCTTGTCAGGGTCCGCGGTGCGCCTGCGTACATAAGATGCGCGATGCGCCGAGCCAGCGCGCGCGCTTCGACTTCCCGCATGGTCAGGGGGTTGCCATCGCAGGCGAAACTGAACTGGCAGCGCCCGTTTGCGGCCCCGCTCGCGCCCTGGTTCACCACGCCGCAGACGCTTGAGGGGAAGATCGGGGAATCAACACGGTTGAGGATTACCTCGGCCACCGCGAACTGCCCTTCTATGCTTTCGCCGCGCGCCTCGTGATAGAGGGCGCGCGCAAGGCATTCTCCCTGCTTGGACAATTCCGGGGCGGGCAGGGACAGCAGCCAAGCGCGGTCATGGCGTGGCGTGGCTTCGCTGGTCGCGTCCGCACGAGCGGATGGCGACCGTGAAAGCCGGGCCACATGCTGCGCGGCGACCTGGTTCATGCCGCTGCGTTCAAGCGAGATCAGCCGCACCACGGGATTGTCATCGGCACCGGACCCGGCATGTACGGGTGCCGACATCGCGACTATGGCCAGAAGAAAAAAAAGTCCGTGCAGCGCGCCGCAAGTCGGCAGGATGTGCGCAAGTCGCATGTTTCAACCTCAGTTCGGGCGAACTCCCGAACGCCCGGACAACACGCCGGACGCATTCCAGACGGGAAATGCGCCGCAAGAACGCGGCAGAACAACAGGCGGTACAGGAACCTTTATCAGTATGCCGCGTAGCCGGACCCATCCGATTCGTCCAGTCTCCGACACCCAGGCGTCGCAATATGCGCGGAATTGCGCCGATGCCCGATTTGACACCTGCAAATTTCAATCCTGCCATTGACGCCGAAGAAACCGGTTTTCAGGGCAATCTGGCGTGCCCGTGGCGCGCATGCCCGCGGCGTCAGCCCTACCCTATTTCTGCGTCCCTTCGATCGCGCGCTGCGCTGCCGCAAGCCGCGCCACGGGCACACGAAAGGGCGAACAACTGACATAGGCGAATTCGGCGGTGCGACAGAAAGCGATGGATTCAGGATCGCCCGCATGTTCGCCGCAGACCGAAAGCGTCAGATCCGGCCGCGCTGCCCGGCCACGCGCGGCGCCGATCAGCAGAAGCTCTCCGACACCCTCCTGGTCGAGCACCTGAAACGGGTCTTCGGCGAAAACCCCAAGCCGGACATATTCGGACATGAAGCGCCCGGCATCGTCGCGCGACAATCCATACGCCATCTGCGTCAGGTCATTGGTCCCGAACGACAGGAACGAAACATGCTGCGCGATCTCGGCGGCGCGCAGTACGGCGCGCGGGGTTTCGACCATGACCCCCAGCCGATACCCGAAGTCACTGCCGGTTTCCGCGCGCACGGCAGCGGCCACCGCTTCGACGCGCACCTTGACCATCTCGACCTCGCGCACGGCTGAAACGAGCGGGATCATGATTTCGGGCACCACGGGGCTGCCGCGCTCCTTGCCCACGGCGGCGGCAGCCTCGAAGATCGCGCGCGCCTGCATGTCGTAGATTTCGGGCACCGTCAGTCCCAGCCGCACCCCGCGCATGCCCAGCATCGGGTTGAATTCGGACAGGGCTTCGGCGCGGCGGGTGATCTCGGACAACGGCCGGTCCAGCGCGTCCGCCAACCCGCGCATCCCTTCGCGGGTGTGCGGCAGGAACTCATGCAAGGGCGGGTCGAACAGCCGGATACAGACCGGAAGCCCCTCCATGATTTCAAACAGGTGCACAAAATCCGCGCGCTGCATGGGCAACAGCCGCTCCAGCGCGGCGGCGCGGTCGGTTTCGGTATCGGCAAAGATCATTTCGCGCATGACCAGCAGGCGATCATCCTCGAACAGCATGTGCTCGGTGCGGCAAAGCCCCACGCCTTCGGCCTTGAAGTCGCGCGCGATGCGCGCGTCGGCAGGCGTGTCGGCATTGGCGCGCACCCCGATGTCGCGCCGGGCGTCGGCCCATTCCAGAAGCGTGCGGAAGGTGTCATCCAGCGCCGGTTCCAGCAGCGCGACAGACCCGGCAAGAACCTCGCCGGTCGATCCGTCCAGCGTGATGACATCGCCCTCGCGCAGGACCCGGTCGCGGGCATGAACGGTGCGGTTGCGCATGTCCACCCGCATGCCCGACGCGCCCACGACGCACGGCAGACCCAGACCGCGCCCGATCACCGCCGCGTGGCTGGTCATGCCGCCGCGTTCGGTCAACACACCCGATGCCGCGTGCATGCCGCGGATATCCTCGGGGGTGGTTTCGCGCCGCACCAGGATGCAGGGCTCGTCGCGCGCCGCACTCGCCTGCGCCGCCGACGAGGAAAAGACGATCCGCCCGCGCGCCGCGCCGGGGCTGGCGGCGATCCCGCGCGCGAAGGCGTCGCGCGTCGCGCGCGGGTCCACCTGGCGGTGCAACAGGTCGGCCAATGCCTTGGGAGGCACGCGCATCAGCGCATCGTCGCGGGGGATGATCCCGTCTTCGGCCAGCGCGACGGCCACGCGCACCTGCGCCCGGCTGGAGCGCGTGACCGGCAGCGCGTCCAGCACCGCCAGCACGCCGTCATCAAGCGTGAACTCGATCTGCATTTCCTCGTGCAACTGCGTGCGGGCGACCTCGCCATGACGCAGGAGCGCGGCAAATGCCTCGGGGGCGCGGTCTTCCAGCGCGGCGCCGCGCGCATCGCGGGTCAGGAACAGGGTGTCGGCGCCATTCTCCAGCGCCTCGCGGCCCTGACCACGGGTCTTGAACCGGCCGGTGGCGCGGCGCTCGCCGGTATCGGGGTCGATGAACTGGATCACACCCGCCCCGCTGACCCCGGCACCGAAGCCGCCGGCCATGGCCTGCACCACCAACCCCAGCCCGGCCTCGGCCGGTGCCCCCTTGGCCTGGCGCAGAAGCCGGGCCGAAGTGCCTTCCCACGCCCGCGCCATAGAGCGCAGGACCTCGGCCAGTTGCACCGCCGGCTCCTGGGGAAATGGCTCCTCGATCTCGTTTTCATAGTCGTAAAGCGCGGCTTGCAGCGCGGGCAGGCACGGCTCGGCGGCGTCGAACAGGTCGGGGTCCAGCCGCGCCACATGCTGCGCGTAGCCCTGCACGAAGCGCAGATACAGGCGCGTGGCGACCGGCTCGCCGTGGGCGGCGGCGATTTCGGCGTGGCGGGCATCATTCATGCCGATGTTCAAAATCGCGCCCGGCCCGCCCCAGGCGGCGTCTTCGGGGCTGGGGCGTACCGACAGCAACTGCCCGGGATCGAAGCGCTCCAGCATGCGGACCAGGTCGGGCATGTGGCCCGCAGCAATCGCGCGCACTGCGGCAAAGGACAGCGCGACGGTGCGCGGCACCGGCATGTCGAGCCGGATCAGGCGCTGCAGGCATTTTGCGCGCCAGCCGTGCTGGTGTTGCCGGATCACCGCCGAATGCGTGATCTCGGAATAATCGTTGCGGCTCATGTGCAGCGGCATGGCGTGGGGCCTCCGGGCGCTGGCCGGGCTTGGACACCGGGCTTGGACACCGGGCACCATACGCCGATTGCGCGCCGCTTCAAGCACGGCGTCGCCGCAGTGCCGCATGAACCGGGCCGCATGAGGCCGGGCGCAGGGTCAGACGCGGGCCGCCCGAGATGGGACGGTTGCTGCCCTCCCCGGACGGCATCACGATATGCCAAAGTGTGGTGAAGTTTAATGCGACAGAAGCGGGGAGTATCCGTTATGCGCAAGGGGCATTTCTGACCCAGAGGCGGTCAGCTTTGACCAGCGCGTTTGTGGCTTTGAGCAGCTTGCGCATAATCACAACGATGGCGACTTTGGCGGGCTTCCCGACCTCGCGAAGTGCAGCGTATTTGGCCTTGAGGTCTGGGTTGAACCGCATTGCGACCAATGCAGGCATGAAAAGCACATCGCGCAAGGCCTTTCGCCCAAAGCTGATGAAGGCTTTGCCCTTCCATTGACCGGACTCGCGGTTGTGGGACACCAACCCGGCAAGGCTTCCGGCCTGCTTTCTGTCCAGGGTTCCGATTTCGGGCAGGAAGGTGAGGACAAGCGCCGCAGCGACAGACCCAAGACCCGGAATGGAACACAAGCGCTGACAAAAGCACAGCCAAGGGACATGCCTTGGGAGGCACGATCAGCATAACCGGTTTGGGCGGAAAGCCGACTTCTGCAGTTGTAGCAGTGCCCTTGCTGCATGACCATGAAGCAATCGTTTGGCCTGCGTGCCGCCCGCGAGGGCGGCGGTATCATCGACGCCTTCGCGAGCCAGTGTACACGGGCAGGCGCATGGCGCCCGGTAGCATCCGGTATCGCTCCAGCGGGCGGCATAATCACGGCGTGGCATGACTGCTTGCGGGAAAACGTCCTCGCCGACCGGCCCGGCGATGAGTCGATCCCGCGCGGAAGAGCCAACCTCAGCCCGGCGGATTCCGTGATCCTGCAGGCTGCCGGTCTGCAGCCTTGCGAACAGCACGGGCGAGTTGGGCAGCGGTTACTGGCTTGGACAGCACCGAGGCGAACTCCGGCGCCGGGGCGTCGCCCAGCGTGTCGGGGCGGGCAGTGACAAGCACCGTAGGGACCGGCGGTGAAAGGGTGCCGGCGTGGTGGGCCAGCGCCCGGCCGTCCATTCCGTCCATGTGCAGATCGGTGACTAGAGCCGACCACAAACCGGGCGCTTCTGCCAGTGCCTCGGCGGCTTCCTCAGGGTCGGAGACGGCTACAGCCACAGCACCGGCGGCCTCCAGCATGTTGGCGAGAACCTCGGCCACATCCACCAGGTCATCCACCACCAGCACGCGCAGGTCGTGCAGCAGCTTGGCCGGGGCGGCACCGTCTGCGCCAGGCGTCGCATCGAACCGCCCTGCGTGGCCTGCCACGGCCGGGGCCGCGGCTGGCCACGCTACGGTCATTGT
>SKKS01000400.1 GCA_007123625.1 Paracoccaceae bacterium | reverse complement strand
CTTTGGGCGGGAGCCGCGTTCAAACCACGCAGCAGCGACAGGGCAGGGCAAGGTGCGACATCGTGCCACGATGCGCAAGCGCTAAATATCGTAATATTCATATTACAGAATGTTAATGGAGAGTCCCATGCAGTCCACATCCGCACGTCCATCCGATACCTACTCGCCGCTCTATTTCCTTGCCGCGCTGGGCGCGGGAGGGCTGGCGGTGACCTTCTTCATGTGGCTGATGTTCTGGATCCCGCATCCCGACCAGCCGGTGCCGGTGTTCGAGGATATCGCCGCTGCCTTTGTCGGTGGCTCGGTCCTGACCCAGGGCATGATCATCGTGGCGCTGCTTGGCATCGCCGCATTCGCCGCGCTGAACATCCGGTCGCTGGTCTGGAACCTGCGGCGCTTCAGCGAATGGCGCAAGAGCGACGGCTACGCCAAGTTCGCCCGCACCAATGCGCAAAGCCAGGTGTTGGCGCTGCCGCTGGCACTGGCCATGACCGTGAACGTGCTGTTCATCCTCGGTATGGTTTTCATTCCCGGCCTTTGGTCGGTGGTCGAAGTCCTGTTTCCGCTGGCGATGGTTGCGTTTCTGGCGATCGGCGTGCTGGCATTCCGGCTTTACGGCAGCTTCATTGGCCGGGTGCTGACCGAAGGCGGATTCAACTGCGCGGCCAACAACAACTTCGGCCAGATCCTGCCGGCCTTTGCCTTTGCGATGGTCGGTGTCGGCCTTGCTGCTCCGGCGGCGCTCAGCACCGTGCCTGCGATCTCGGGGCTGGGGATCGTGCTGTCCACCTTCTTCCTGGTCACTGCGGCGATCATCGCCGGTCTGGCCATGATCCTCGGGATCCGTTCGATGATGGAAAACGGCGCCAACGCCGAAACCGCGCCGACGCTGATGATCATCGTGCCGCTGATCACCGTACTGGGTATTCTTGGACTGCGCCAGGCGCACGGGCTGCATGAGCACTTCGGCTCGACCGCCATGACCGGCGAAACGCTCGCGCTGCTGGCGAAATATCTGTCGGTGCAGGTTCTGTTCCTGCTGTTCGGCGCGCTGATCCTGATCCGTCAGGGCTATGCGCAGCGCTTCCTCTTCGGCGCCGAGAATTCGCCCGGCTCCTATGCGCTGGTCTGTCCCGGTGTCGGTTTCGCGGTGATGCTCCACTTCTTCGTCAGCCGCGGGCTGGTCGATGCCGGGCTGATCGCCAAGTTCGGGCCGGTGTTCTGGGCGGTGACGGCGGTGGCGCTGGTGGCGCAGGTGGCGATGATCTGGCTGGTGCTGCACCTCAACCGCCGTCACTTCGGCGCGCCGAAACACGCCGAGGCCGTTCCCGCCGAGTGATCGCGCTTGCAAACGAACGCTTTGGGCCGCAGGGGCATCCTTGCGGCCCTTTGCGTTTGCCGCGCATTCGACGTGCTGGAACCCGCGGCCCGTGGCGCTAGCTGGGTTCCTGACAAGGAATGGAGGGCAGAGTGCGGGCATTGGTGATCGGGGCTTCGGGCGGGATCGGCGGCGCGCTTGTCGCAGCCCTGCGTGCGCAGGGGGCGGATGTCACGGCCCTGTCTCGCAGCGGCGACGGGCTGGACGTGACCGACCCGGCGTCGGTGGCAACACATCTGGAGGCGCTGGCAGGCCCGTTTCAGCGCATCCTGATCACCACAGGCGCGCTGGAAATCGACGGCATCGGCCCGGAAAAGGCGCTCAAGCAGCTGACCCCCGAAGCGATGCTGGCGCAGTTCAGGCTGAATGCCGTGGGTCCGGCGCTCGTGCTGCGCCATGTGCCCGGTCTGCTGGCCCGGGACCGCCCGGCGGTGGTGGCCGCGCTCTCGGCCCGTGTCGGTTCCATCGGCGACAACCGGGCGGGGGGCTGGCACAGCTATCGGGCGGCCAAGGCGGCGCTCAATCAGATCGTCCGCGGCGCCGCGATCGAACTGGCGCGCAGCCATCCACAGGCCGCCTGCGTGGCGCTGCACCCCGGCACGGTCCAGACCGATCTGGCGCGGAAATATGTGGGCAACCATCCTGCTGTGACGCCGCAGGACGCCGCCGCGAACCTGCTGCGGGTCATCGACGGGCTGGGCGCGCAAGACAGCGGCGGATTCTTCGACTGGGCCGGAAAGGCGATCCCGTGGTGAGGCTGGTGCTGGTCCTGGGCGACCAGCTGACCGACGATCTGAGCGCGCTGCGCGCCGCCGACCGCGACCGCGATCTGGTGGTCATGGCCGAAGTCGCCGACGAAGCCGCGTATGTCCCCCATCACCCCAAGAAGATCGCCTTCTTCTTCGCCGCCATGCGCAAGTTCGCTGCCCGTCTGGAAGTCGAGGGCTGGCGTGTGGCCTACACCCGATTCAACGACCCGCATAATTGCGGCTCCATTCCGGGCGAGTTGATGCGCCGGGCGCAGCAGGAAGACGCGGCGCAGGTGATCGCCACCCAGCCCGGCGAATGGCGGCTGATCGAGGCGCTCGACGCCATGCCGCTGGCGGTCGAAACCCTGCCGGATGACCGCTTCTTCTCTTCCGGCACGCGCTTCGCCGACTGGGCGAAGGGGCGCAAGGCCCTGCGAATGGAACACTTCTATCGCGAGATGCGCCGCGCGACCGGCATCCTCATGGACGGCGCCACGCCCGAGGGCGGCAAATGGAACTACGACCACGACAACCGCAAACCCGCGAAGGATGACCTGTTCCGGCAGCAACCGCCACATTTCGAACCTGATGAGGTGACCGAAGATGTGCTCAAGCTCGTCGAGCGCCACTTTCCCGATAATTTCGGCGATCTCCGCCCCTTCTGGCTGGCCACCGACCGCACCGGCGCACGGCATGCACTGGCGCACTTCATCCGCCACGCGCTGCCCGATTTCGGCACTTATCAGGACGCCATGCTACGCGGGGACAAGTTCCTTTATCACGCCGTGATCTCGCCCTACCTCAACACCGGGCTGCTGACTGCGCGCGAGGTCTGCGCGGCGGCAGAAGCAGCCTACAGGGCCGGCGATGTGCCCATCAACTCGGCCGAAGGGTTCATCCGCCAGATCCTCGGCTGGCGTGAGTTCGTGCGCGGAGTCTATTTCCTTGAAGGGCCCGATTATGCCCGGCGCAACGCGCTGAACCACCAGCGCAAGCTGCCAGCCATGTACTGGGGTGCAGAAACGCGCATGACCTGCATGGCCCATGCCGTCGGGCAGACGCGGACCGACGCCTACGCCCACCATATCCAACGGCTGATGGTAACGGGCAATTTCGCCTTGCTGTCCGGGGTCAACCCGACCGAGGTGCACGAATGGTACCTGTCGGTCTATGCCGATGCGGTCGAATGGGTCGAGGCGCCCAACACCGTCGGCATGTCGCAGTTCGCCGACGGGGGCGTGGTGGGGTCGAAGCCCTATGTCTCGTCCGGGGCGTATATCAACCGCATGTCGGACTACTGCAGTACCTGCCACTACCGGGTCAAGGACCGCACTGGCGACCGGGCGTGCCCGTTCAACCTTTTGTACTGGTCGTTCCTGGACCGTCACCGCGCCCGGTTCCGGGGCAATCCGCGCATGGCGCAGATGTACCGCACCTGGGACCGGATGGACGAGGGACACCGCCGCACCGTGCTGGCTGATGCCGATGCGCTTCTGGCGCGCCTGGGCCGGGGCGAAACGGTTTGACGCGTACCTGCGGGTGGCGGGCTTGTCCGGCCCCGGGCGAAGGGATATGAGAGAGCGATGTCTGGTCCACGGTTCTCTGCGCTTGTTTCGTCGCTTCCCGCCACGGTGCCCTTTGTCGGCCCAGAGGCGCATATGCGCGTGTCTGGCCGGTCGTTCCGTGCCCGGCTTGGTGCCAACGAAAGCGTCTTCGGTCCCTCGCCCCTGGCGATCGAGGCGATGGAGCGCGCGGCCCGCGAAGGCTGGATGTACGGCGACAGTGAAAACCACGACCTGCGCGTGGCTCTGGCGCAGCATCATGGCGTCGCGCCCGGCAATATCGTCGTGGGCGAGGGGATCGACGGGCTTCTGGGTCTGTTGGTGCGTATGCTGATCGAACCCGGCGATCCGGTGGTGACATCGGACGGGGCCTATCCGACCTTCAACTATCATGTCGCGGGCTTCGGTGGCGTGCTGCACAAGGTCCCTTACCGAGACGACCGCGAAGACCCCACCGCGCTTGTGACCCGTGCCGAAGAGGTCGGCGCCAAACTTGTCTATCTTGCGAATCCCGACAACCCGATGGGCAGCGCCCATCCCGACCACGTGATCGAGGCG
>SKKS01000106.1 GCA_007123625.1 Paracoccaceae bacterium | reverse complement strand
TTTCCTGCAGCTTCTCTGCCACCCGGACCTGCCGCCAGGGTTCGTTGCGCTGTCCGATCAGGATGATGTCTGGCACCCGCGCAAGCTGGAATGGGCGCTGGAGCGGCTGCAGGCCGCCGGTGCCGCTTCCGGCCCCTGCGTCTGGGCGGCGCGCTACCGCTTCACCGATGCGGCGCTGCGGGGCGGGCGGATCTCTGCCCGCTGGGGGTGCGGGCCGTCGCTGGGCAATGCGCTGGTGCAGAACATCCTGTCGGGGCATACGCTGACACTCAACCCCGCCGCGCTGGCGCTGGTGCGCCGCGCCGGGCCGCAGGCGGTGGCGCATCATGACTGGTGGATCTATCTGCTGATGGCGGTCTGCGGGGCGGGGATCATCTGTGATGACCGGGTGGTGCTGGACTATCGCCAGCACGGTGCCAACGCCATGGGCGGCCGGGCCGCGTTGCGCGTGCGGCTGGCGCGGGCGCGTGCGGTGGTGGACGGGCGGCTGCGCGTCTGGATGGCGGCCAACTTGCAGGCGCTGGGGCAGGCCGATGTGGCGCTGGACCCGCAGGCGACCGCGTTCCTGCGTGCCTGGCCGCAGGCAGGTCGGCGCGAGCGGGTGCGGTTGATGCGGGCCTTCGGGCTGCACCGGCAGGCGCGGGCCGAAACCGGGGTGCTGTACATGGCGGCTGCGCTGGGGCGGTTGTGAGCGGTGGTCCCGTGGGCCTGCCGTGTGCGCATCCCTGCTGCCACACGCTTTGCCGTCTGTTCCGGCGCCCTGAACGGCGGCCCTTCAAGCCCGCCCGGTTTTGGCCTATGGCAGGCCCGATGACCGAGCTTGCCGTTCCTGCCCGCCCGAAGCCCCGCAGAGGGACCCGTACAAGGGGTGCCCGATGATGTCGCCTGCGGCGCTGGCCGCGTTGTTGCAGCGCTACATGCGCAGCAATCTGGTGCTGCGGGGCAGGCCAAGGGTACTTGTCGACGGGCGCGCGTCGACCATCGGCCGCATCGAGACCGTCACTCTGACCGGGGGGTTCCTGACTGTTACCGGCCAGTGCCGGGGTGGCGAGATCGTGCTGGCGCTGGCCGACATGTCCGGCAGGATGCAGATCGCCGACACCGGGGGGGCATTCCGGCTGATCCTGCCCTGGCCGCCTGGCCTGTCGGTCCGGCAGGCGCAACCGCAGCTGATCCCTCCTGCCGCCCCGCCGCAGCCGCTGGTGCTGCCGCATCCGGCGCTGCCCTGGCTGCGCCAATGCCTGCGCTTCGGCTGGACCCTGGCGCGGTTGTCGCCCGATCTGTGGCGCTGGCGGCGGGGCGGCGATCTGCATGCGCGCGCGCGGGTCAAGGATGCGCTGGGGCTTGGCCCCCGTCGCCCCGGCGGACCCCTGCACCCCGGTCTGCGGCTGTCTCCCCCCGCCTGTGAGCCCCCGTGTGGCCTGCCGGACCATGCTGGACCGGCAACCATCGTGCTGCCCGTGTTCAATGCCCTTCCCTTGCTGCGCGCCTGTCTGGTGCGGCTGGCGGCGACCGGGGGCGCGTGGCATCTGATCCTGGTCGAGGATTGCTCGACCGACCCGGCCGTGCGCCCTTGGCTGCGCGCCTGGGCCGATGCGCAGCCCGCGGGCCGTGTCACGCTGATCGAGGCGCCCGAGAACCGGGGCTTCATCGCCAGTGTGAACACGGCCTTTGCCGAGGTCCTGCGCCGCCCGGCGGACCGCACCGGACCGGTGGTGCTGCTCAATTCCGACGCGCTGGTGCCGCCGGGCTGGCTGCCGCGGCTGCTGGCCCCCTTGCAGGCCGATCCCGATGTCGCCAGCGTCACGCCCTTTTCCAACGATGCCGAGATCTTCTCGGTGCCCGCGATCTGCGCGCGCGCGACCCTGAAGCCGGGGCAGGCCGCGGCGATCGACGCGGTGGCCGTGCGCTTGCCCGCAGCGCTGAGCTGTCATGGGGCGCCCACCGGCGTGGGCTTCTGCATGGCCATCGCGCGCCGTTTCCTGGAGGCCGTGCCGCAGTTCGACACCGCCTTCGGGCGCGGTTATGGCGAAGAGGTCGACTGGTGCCGCAGGACCGGCGCTCTGGGCGGGCGGCATCTGGGCCATGCAGGGCTGTTTGTCGAACATTGCGGCGGGGCGAGTTTCGGCAGCGATGAAAAGCGCCGCCTGATCGCGCGAAACAATGCCGAGATTGCGCGCCGCTATCCGGGCTATGACCGCGAGGTGCAGGATTTCCTGCTGGCCGATCCCCTGCGCAGCGCCCGCCTGGCGCTGGCGCTGGCCTGGGCGGGCAGCACCATGCCCGACGGTGGCGCCGTGCCGGTTTATCTGGCGCATGCGCTGGGGGGCGGGGCCGAGCACTGGCTGGCCGCGCGCATCGCCGCCGATGCGGCCGAGGGGCAGGGCTCGGTGGTGCTGCGGGTGGGCGGGCCGCAGCGCTGGCAGCTGGAGGTGCATGGCTCGGGCGGGGCGGTCACCGGCTGGACCGGAGATTTCGATCAGGTCCGCGCCCTGCTGCGCGATCTGCCCGCGCTGCGGATCGTCTATTCCTGCGGGGTGGGTGACCCGGATCCGTTTAGCCTGCCCGGCCATCTGCTGGCGCTCTTCCGCGCGGGGCAGGACCGGATCGAGGTCCTGGTGCATGATTATTTTCCCATCTCGCCTGCCTTCACGCTTCTGGACCGCAAGGGGCGCTACCGGGGCCTGCCCGCAGGCGACGACCCCGATCACCGCTGCGCGCGTCCCGATGGCAGCACCGTGTCGCTGCGCGAATGGCAGGATGCCTGGGGGCGGCTGCTGGCGCGGGCGGATCTGATCCGCTGTTTCTGTCCCTACAGTGCCGGGCTGCTGGCGCGGACATGGCCTGCGCTAGCCGACCGGATCGAGGTGACGCCGCACCGGCTGGCCATGCCCGATCCCGTTCCCGCCGGGGATCCGTCTGTCGGCCCCGCCCGCCCCGCCGGGCCCGTGCGCCTGGCCGTGCTGGGCAACATCGCCCCGCACAAGGGGGCCGGGCTGGTCCGACAACTGGCCCGGATGCCTGCGCGCAAGCGTGGCTTCGACATGATGCTGCTGGGCAATATCGACCCGGACTATCCGCTGCCGCTGGGCTTTCGAGTGCACGGCGATTACCGTCCCGAGGATATTCCGCGCCTGATGCGCCACTACGCGATCACGCACTGGCTGATCCCGTCGGTCTGGCCCGAGACGTTTTCCTTTACCACGCACGAGGCGCTGGCCACCGGCCTGCCGGTCCTGGCCTTCGACATCGGCGCGCAGGGCGATGCCGTGGCCGCAGCCCCCAATGGCCGCGCGCTGCCCTACAACCCCGAGGCCGATCTTGCCGCGCGGGTCATCGCGGCCCTGCGCGTGGGATAAGGCCGCCCGCGCCCGCTCGGGGTGCTCGCTTGGTGTGCCCGCCTACGCCAATTCCTGCAGGCTGCCCAGCAGGATGGCGGTCATCGGTGCCTCGATCCAGCCGGCGGTCCGTGTGTCGACCGCAACCCCGGTTTCGATGCCGGTGTCGGTGCGGCTGATCGCGTCCAGGTCCAGCCTGGAATCGAGGTATATCCAGCGCGGCTGGTTTGTGCTCTCCAGCCCCACGGCCGCGCGCAACACCTCAAGCGCGTCTTCCGCCGTCACCGCGCCGTCGCGATTGATGTCGGCGGCGATGTAGTCGAACGCGCGCGCAACGCCCCAGCTTGGCGCCAGCCCCACCGCCATACGCAGTACCTCGAGCGCGTCGGCGACGGTGATGGCGGGGTCGCTCAATGGGTCATGCGGGCGCGTGGCATCCAACCGCCCGGCCAGCCCGTAGGCCAACTCAAGGCTGAAGGTGCCCTGCGCGCTGCTGGTCACGCCCTGTGGGGTGCCGTCCGCGGCTGTCAGGACAAACTCCACCCCCCCGACCGGACGGTCCGCGCGGTCCGCAACAAACCCATGGAGCTGAACCACTGCATCAGGATCCGGGGTGCGCGCGCCGGTGCCTGCGATGGTGACGGTGATGGTTTCGGTCGCGGTGCCGTCCAGGCTGCGCACGGGCAGGCTGTCGCTCAGCACCGCACCCTCCTCCAGCGCCAGCACCTCGGGCGCCAGATTGTCGAGCTGGAAGCTCCAGGCGCCGGTCTCGGCGTCAAAGGCAAAGCGGCCGAACGCGCCGCGCAGATCCGTGCGCGGCACCTCCTGGAAGCGGTTCTCGCCCGCGTCGGGGTCGGTGACGTTCAGCAGGCCGGTGGCGGTCTCGGCGCCGGGGGTGTCTTCGATCAC
>SKKS01000237.1 GCA_007123625.1 Paracoccaceae bacterium | reverse complement strand
CTGCGCCCACGCTCGGTGGCGGTGCTCGGCGGCGGCTGGGCAACCAATGTGATCGATCAGTGCAGCCGCATGGGCTTTCAGGGCGATGTCTGGCCCGTACACCCCACGCGGCCCGAAATCGCGGGCACGCCCTGCATCCCGCGGCTTGCCGACCTGCCCGCGCCGCCCGATGCCACTTTCGTCGGCGTCAACCGCGACGCCACGCTCGATGTGGTGGCCGAGCTTGCCGCCATGGGCGCGGGCGGCGCGGTGGCCTTTGCCTCGGGCTGGGCGGAAACCGGGGCGGCGGATGCACAGGCGCGGCTGGTCGCGGCGGCGGGGTCCATGCCGGTGCTGGGGCCCAACTGCTATGGCTTCATCAACTATCTGGACGGGGCGCTGCTGTGGCCGGACCAGCACGGCGGGCGGCGGGTCGACCGGGGCGTGGCGATCGTCTCGCAATCCTCGAACATCGCCATCAACCTGACCATGCAAGCCCGTGCGCTGCCCGTGGCCTATGTCGCCTGCCTGGGCAACGGCGCGCAGGTCGGGCTCACGGAGCTTGCCCGCGCCCTGCTTGACGATGACCGTGTCACCGCGCTGGGGCTTTATGTCGAAGGGATCGCCGATGCCCCCGCGCTGGCGGCCCTGGCGCAGGACGCCCGCGGGCGCGGCAAGGGGATCGTCGCCATCAAGTCCGGCCGGACCGAGGCCGCGCGCAGCGCCGCCGCCTCGCACACTGCCGCGCTGGCGGGCGACGGGACCGTGTCGCGCGCCTTCCTCGCCCAGGCCGGCATCGCCGAGGTCGAAACCCCCGCCGAACTGGTCGAAACACTCAAGATCTTCCACACGCATGGACCCGGACTGGGTCGCAGGCTCTGTGCGCTCGCCTGCTCGGGGGGCGAAGCCGGGCTGATCGCCGATCTGGCCGCCCGCCACGCGCTGGACTTCCCGTCGCCGGACGCGGCAACGGCAGCGGCGCTCTCAGCGCAGCTTGGCCCCATGGTCACAATCGCCAACCCGCTGGATTATCATACATTCATCTGGGGGGATGGCCCGCGCACCACGGCGGTGTTCTCCGACATGCTGCGGCGCCATGATGCGGGGCTGTTCGTGATCGACCCGCCGCGCCCGGACCGCTGCGATCCTTCCAGCTTCGGCCCCGCGCTCGACGCCATTGCCGCCGCCGGGTTGGCTACCGGCAAACCCGCCTTCGCGCTGGCCTCCCTGCCCGAGAATTTCGACGAATCGCTTGCCGAAAGCATGGCCGCCCGTGGGGTGGTGGCGCTGATGGGGGCAGAGTCAGCACTGGCGGCAGTGGCTGCCGCACAGACCCCGCCCGCGCGCCCGGGCTGGACGCCCTGGCGCGCCCCCGCTAACGCCACCCACATGCGCCAGATGCTGGACGAATCCACAGCCAAGGCCCGCCTGGCCGACGCCGGGATTGCCGTTCCGCGCGGGGTCAGCGCGCCCGACCTGCCCGCACTGGAACGCACCTTACAGGCGCTGTTCCCGCCGCTTGCACCGCCGCTGGCGCTCAAGGGGCTGGGCTTTGCACACAAGTCCGAAGCCGGCGCTGTCCGCCTGAACCTGACGACGCTCGACGCCCAGCCACCCATCCCCGGCGCGAAGGGCTATCTGGCCGAGGAAATGGTCACAGGCACGCTGGCCGAGCTGATCCTTGGCGCCCGGCGCGATCCGGTCTATGGCGCCAGTCTTACACTGGGTTTCGGTGGCACCTTGGCCGAGTTGCTGGCCGACACGGTCACGCTGGTGCTGCCCGTGACGCGCGACGAGATCACCGCCGCCCTGCGCCGCCTGCGCCTCTGGCCGATCCTTGACGGGTATCGCGGGCGCGCGGCGGTCGATCTGGAGGCGGTGGTCGCCGCAGCCCTTGCACTGCAGGACATGCTGGCGCAGAACCCTGCCCTGGACGAAGTGGAAATCAACCCGCTGATGGTGCGCGCCACAGGCGCCATCGCCGCGGATGCCGTTATCTGGGAGGCTCGGACATGATGAAAATGCGAACCGACGGACCGCTGAAAACGCGGCGCGAAGGCGCGGTGCTGGAACTCACGCTGGACCGCCCCAAGGCGAACGCCATCGACCTGTCCACCAGCCGTATCATGGGCGAGGTTTTTCGCGACTTCCGCGATGACGACACCCTGCGCGTGGCAATCCTGCGGGCGGAGGGGGACAAGTTCTTCTGCCCTGGCTGGGACCTCAAGGCCGCCGCCAACGGCGATGCGGTCGATGGCGATTATGGTGTGGGCGGCTTTGGCGGGCTGCAGGAACTGCCGCAGATGAACAAGCCGGTGATCGCCGCCGTCAACGGCATCTGCTGCGGCGGCGGGCTGGAACTTGCGCTGTCGTGCGATCTGATCCTGGCATCGGACAACGCCAGCTTCGCGCTGCCCGAAATCCGGTCCGGTACGGTGGCCGATGCAGCGTCGATCAAGCTGCCGAAGCGCATTCCCTACCATGTGGCCATGGATCTGCTGCTGACCGGGCGCTGGTTCGACGCCGAAGAAGCGCTGCGCTGGGGCCTCTTGCGCCAGATCACGACGCCCGAAGAGTTACTGCCGCAGGCGTGGGAGCTGGCGCGGCTGCTGGAATCCGGCCCGCCGCTGGTCTATGCCGCCATCAAGGAAGTGGTGCGCGAGGCCGAGAACATGCGCTTTCAGGACGCGCTCAACCGGATCACCAAGCGCCAGTTCGCCACCGTGGACCGGCTTTATGCGTCCGAAGACCAGCTTGAAGGCGCCCGCGCCTTCACTGAGAAGCGCGATCCCGTCTGGAAAGGGCGCTGAGGATGCAGAACATCGCGGCCCCCGCAGGCAGCCACCGCCACCCCGAAGGGCACATCGGCAACACGCCGCTGCCCCTGCCACTGGACCGGGCGCTGGCGCATGTGGACCGTGTGTTCGGCATCGACCGGATTCTGGCGCAGGAAGGCAAAGACGTCGTCGCGCCTTATTACATTCAGTCCGAACTGGGCTACCGAAGGGTCCATTCGGGGGCGGGCTGCATGCACATGGCGCTCTGCGCCGATGGCCGGTTCGACCGGGCCGGGTACCTGACCCAGGCGGAAGAGGTCGCGCACCTGATCGCGGAAACCGGGGCCCGACGCGTGCTCGAGCTGGGCAGCGGCATGGGCTTCAACAGCCTGCATCTGGCGCCGCAACATCCCGAAGCGCACTTCACCGGGATCGACCTGCTGGAACACCATGTACGAAAGTCGGCGCGCAAGGCCGAGTCGATGGCGAACCTTGCCTTCCGGCAGGGCAGCTTCATGGACCTTCCACCCGATCTTGATGGCATGGATCTGGCCTTTGCGGTCGAGACCCTGTGCCATGCGTCCGACCTCGACACGGTCGCGCGGCAGATCGCGCAGGCGCTGGCGCCGGGCGGGCGACTGCTGATCTATGACGGCTATCGCCGCCCCGATTTCGACACCGCCCCCGAAGCCGTGCGCACCGCCGCGCGCCTGTTCGAGGTGACAACTGCCGTCAGCACCGGGTTTCGCCCGATCGAGGACTGGTGCGCCGCGCTGGAGCGTGCGGGCCTGCGCGTGACCGAAACCCGCGACCGCACCGCCGACACTATAGCCTGCACGCGCAAGCTGCACCGCTCGGCCTTGCGCTTCTTCACCGACTGGCGCTTCCGGCTGTTGCGCTTCGTGTTGCCCCGTCATCTTGTGCTGAACACCGTCGCCGGGCTGATGGGGCCTTACATGATCGAAGGCGCCACGCCGGGCACAGGCGGCATGACGGGCGCACTGCTCTACGGAACGATCACCGCAGAAAATCCGCGCTGACGCGCCGCTGTTCCGCGCGGCGCAGCCGTGCGGCCCGGCCCAACCCCTCGCGCTTCGGCGCGGAACGCGCCGCAGCGTCTGGGGGCGGGAGCACCGGTCAGACCCCGTCGCCCGCGCCGCACTGGCGCACAAGCCGCCCCGAAACGCAGGGCCGCCGCAACACAAAACGGGGGGCTTGATGCCCCCCGTTCCGAATTCCATTCCGTGCCGCCTCGGCTCAGGCCATTGCGGCGCGGGCCTTGTCCACGATCTGACCGAATGCCTCGGGCTCGTGCACCGCCAGATCGGCCAGAACCTTCCGGTCCACCTCGATCCCGGCGAGCGACAACGCGTTGATGAAGCGCGAGTAGGTCAGCGCCGGATCAATCGCGCGCACTGCGGCGTTGATCCGCTGGATCCACAGCGCGCGGAAGTTGCGCTTGCGCACCTTGCGGTCGCGGGTGGCGTACTGGTTGGCCTTGTCCACCGCCTGGGTGGCGGTG
>SKKS01000318.1 GCA_007123625.1 Paracoccaceae bacterium | reverse complement strand
CCCCCCCGGCGCCGACCACCACCACGTCATAGATGTGTTCTTCGATCTCGTATGCAGACATGCGTTTGGTTCCTCAGGCGCTGAACAAGACAGTGGCCACCGAAAGCACTCCGGCGATCCCCAGCCCCCAGCACAGCAACGTGCTTGCGATCAGGGCCGCGGTGCGCGCGGCCTTGTTGGACACATAGTCCTCGATCACCACCTGCAAGCCCAGCATAAGATGGGCAAAGGTCGCGATGAGGAACAGCACCGCCACCAGTGCATGCCACAGGTTGGAATAGGTCGCCACGAACGCTTCGTGCCCGCCGCCCAGCGCCCGGCCAAAGGGGAAAACGAACAGCAGCGTCAGCGGCAGCAGCGCGATCGAGGTCAGCCGCTGGCGCCACCAGTGTCCGACACCTTCGCCCGCCGCGCCATGCCCGTGCACCCGGGCGTAATCGGTTCTGTAGCCCATGACGGCCCCCTCAGATAATGATGATCAGGGCAACCAGCGCCAGCACCAGCGAGGCGCCGATCACTACCCAGGATGATTTTTCGACCGTCGGGACATCCATCATCCGGCCGGTATCCCAGATCAGGTGCCGGATCGAGTTGAGCATGTGATAGCTGAGCGCCCAGAGCGATCCGACCATCACCAGAATGCCGAACCACGAGGTCAGTATCCCGTCCACAAAGGCAAAGTACTCGGGCGAATAGGCCCCCGCCGCGAACCACCACACGATCAGCACCGCCGCCAGCGTCAGGCCGACCCCCGTGATGCGGTTCATGATCGAGGTGATCGGCCCCATCGGCAGGCGGTAAACCTGCAGGTGCGGCGAAAGTGGACGGTTGCCCCGGTTCACGTCAGCCATGCTTGGCTTCCTTTCCTGATCTTGCGGGCCCGGCACAGATGGCATGATGTGCGGGCTGGCTTGTTTCTGTGCATAACGTTTTTTTCCCCGCTGTCACGCATTCAGGGCTGCGCAACCTGCGTTCCGGCCCAAATTCGCGACTGATTTCACGAACTCCACCAATTCGTGATCACAAATTTTCTGGCTGTGATCACACGTTCACCATGTGCCCCCGACTCAACGCGGCACAAGGGCCCAGTAATCGAAATCCAGCAACACCTCGGGCAGGTACTTTCCGTCGCCATCGCGCAGCGCAAAGGGCGCGCCCCGTGTCGCCACCAGCCGCAGCCGCAATGCCCCCACGCCCGGCGCATCGGTATCGGCGCGGTCCAGAACCTCGGACCAGGCGCGCACCGTATCGCCCGCGAAACAGGGGTTGGCATGGGCGCCCCCGTTGATGGCGGCGATCACCTGCGCATTCGCCAGTCCGTTGAACGACAGCGCGCGCGCCAGGCTGATGACATGCCCGCCATAGATCAGCCGCCGCCCGTCGGGGCGCTGGCTGGCGTCGAAATGCACCTTGGCCGTGTTCTGCCACAGCCGTGTCGCCAGCATGTGCTCGGCTTCCTCGACCGTCACGCCGTCCACATGGTCGATCCGCTCGCCCACAGCATAGTCGCCCCAGCGATGCGCCTCGCCCGCGCGCGCGAAATCGTAGTCGCCGAAGTCCAGACCCGCCGGCACCACAATGTCCTTCGCCGCGACCGCCCCGGCCAGATCGGGAACCACCGTTTCGGGCGCCGGGGCATCGGGGTCGCGCTTGCGCACCATCACCCAGCGCACGTATTCCAGCACCACCACGCCGTGCTGGTTCAGCCCGCGCGTGCGCACCCAGACAACGCCGGACCGCCCGTTCGAATTCTGCCGCACGCCGATCACCTGCGATTCGGCCCGCAGCGTGTCCCCAGGCCAGACCGGCGTCAGAAACCGCCCCTCGGCATAGCCCAGGTTCGCCACCGCGTTCAGGCTGATGTCCGGCACCGTCTTGCCGAACACCGTGTGAAACGCGATCAGGTCGTCCATCGGGCTGGCTTGCAAGCCGCAGGCGCGCGCGAATTCATCCGACGAATGCAGCGCCCCGCGCGCCGGATAAAGCGCATGATAAAGCGCGCGCTCGCCGCCCGACAGTGTGCGCGGTACCGCATGCGAAATCACCTCGCCCGGACTGTAATCCTCGAAAAACCGTCCCGCGCCCGTCTTGCTCATCGCGCGACCCTTTCATCTTGCAAAAATACTCGCGGGGGAGGGCGGCCGCAGGCCGACCGGGGGCGGCAGCCCCCTTACAACGCCCCCAGCTTCATGCCCGGATCATACTCCGCGCCGGGCACGTCCTTGACCACGGCCTGGGCGCAGCGCATTTTTCCCGTGGCCGCATCAAACCCAAAGGCGGGCGACCCGTGCAGCACCCACCCCGCTGCCAGCGCGGCGGTGACCTTGTGACAGAACGCGGCGTCATCCTCGCCGGTCAGCAACCTGTAAGCCTGCATCGCACTCACCCGAACGGCCAGGGGCCAAGCCAGCCGTGGATCCAGCCCACGACCGCCATCAGCACCAGCGCCACAACCACGGCGGCGCCCTCTTTCCACATCGGCGCGGGGGGCGGGGGCGTCCATGCCCGGTTCGCGCGGTTGATCACGATCACCGACACCACCGCCCACGCCAGCAGCCCCCCGAACAGGATCACGCCTTGCAGCGTACCCACCACCAGCAGATGCGCCACCGCCCAGGCCTTGAATCCCGAAAGCTGCGGATGCCGGATGCGTCGTGCCAGATTGGTCTGCAGACCCGACACCGCGAACAGGTAGAAACCGATCAGCACCAGCAGGTTGTTGATATGGGTCAGGAACGCAGGCGCCACCCACAGCCAGACCGGGTCGGCCATGCGATAGCCCACCACCATCAGCACGATACCCGCCACGATGCCCAGCGCAACCGCGCCTTTCCCGGCATCGCCCATTGCGGCGCGGCGTTCCGGGATCAGTCGCTTGAACAGATGTGGCACCGACCACAGTGCCACGCCCAGTATCAGTATCAGATTGCCCATCAGCTCGCTCCCGGTATCAGGTTGTCGCTTGCATTGCCTCAATCGCGGCGGCGCGATCCAGCACCTGCCGCGCGGTGACTATATGCAGGTTTTCGACGATCCTGCCATCCACCACGGCCACCCCTTCGCCCCGGGCATGCGCCGCTTCAAAGGCCGCGATCTGGCGGCGAGACAGGTCCAGCTCGGCCTCGGTCGGTGCAAAAACCGCGTTGGCGATGTCCAGTTGCGCAGGATGGATCAACGACTTGCCGTCAAACCCCATGTCGCGGCCCTGTTCGCACTCGGCGCGCAGGCCGTCGGCATCCTTGAACGCGTTATAGACCCCGTCCACCGCCACGATTCCCGCAACTCGCGCCGCCATGAGACACATCTGCAAGGCGGTCATCAGCGGCATCCGGTCGGCGCGAAACCGGCAGCCCATGTCCTTGGCCAAATCATTTGTGCCCAGAACGAAGCCTGCCATACGCGGTGCCTGCGCGATTTCCAGCGCGTTCAGCGCGCCCAGCGGCGTTTCCATCATCGCCCAGATGCGGGTGTCTGCCGTTTCTGGGCGCTTGTCCAGCAGATCGGCCAGCGCGGCTACACCGGCGGCGGAATTCACCTTGGGCAGCAGGATCGCCTCGGGGCGTACCCCGGCCAGCACTTCCAGATCGGCGCGACCCCAGTCGCTGTCCAGGCCATTGATCCGCAGAAGCTTCGCACGCGGGCCATAGTCGGTTTCGGCCAGCACCTCCGCCAGCAGCGCCCGCGCGTTGGCTTTCTCGTCCACCGCAACCGCATCCTCCAGATCGAAGATGATCGCATCGGTTGCCAGCCCGGCGGCCTTTTCCAGTGCGCGCGACTTGGACCCGGGAATATACAGGACCGAACGAAAGGGGCGGGTGTCCATGGGTGACCTCGGTGCCGTGAAACAATGTTGCGCCGTAACCTGCATGATCCGACACAAATGACAAGGGGTGTTCTGCCGCGTTGCAGCATGCCCTTGACGCTGCGCGCGCCGGGTTAACCCGATCTCGGCGCACCGCCTGCATGCTGGTGCCCCCGACAAACCCTGAGAAGGAGCCTCTCCCATGAATGTGTCCACGATTTTCCCGCACCCGCGCGCGGTTTGCGGCGCGGCACTTCTGTGCGTCGGACTTCTGTCCGCTTTTCCGGCCAGCGCCCGGCAGATGCAATGCGCTGAACGCGCGCAGGTGCTGTCGGTTCTTCAGGACCGCTTGCAACAGGTGGTCCGTGCGCGCGGGATCGCCGGGCGGGCGGTGATGGAAATGTTCGTGGCCCCTGATTCGGGGGACTGGACGCTGACGGTGACCCTGCCCAACGGCATGACCTGCCTTCTGGCGAATGGCGCGGCGT
>SKKS01000152.1 GCA_007123625.1 Paracoccaceae bacterium | reverse complement strand
GGGGCACGGGCGCCCGGATGAATGCACAGACGGGTGCGGGGCGGGGGATGGGGCTGGATACGCCCGAAGACATGATCGCCGCCGCCCGGTTGCGCGCCGGAGCGCCCTACGATCCGGCAACACCCGCGCTTGCGTCGCCTTTCGATTCGCTGGGCTACGACAGCCATCGCGGCATCCGTCCGCGCCCCGGCGGGGCCGGGCAGATCGCGCTTGGCGGGCCGTTTCAGGCCGATCTGCTGCCGCCGGGGTGGCTGTTTGCCGACCCGGTGGCGGTGCAACTGCCGGGGCAGGACGCGCCGGTACCCTTTGATGCGGCGCTGTTTTCCTATGATCCGCGCTATTTCCCCGACGGTACGCCGACGGTGGACGCGCCGCAAATGGGGTTTTCGGGCCTGCGCCTGACCGCGCCGCTCAACGCTCCGGACCGGCGGGATGAGCTGGCTGTGTTTCAGGGTGCAAGCTACTTCCGGGCGTTGGCGCGTGGAGCTGCCTATGGCCTTTCGGCACGGGGGCTGGCGCTGGGAACCGGCGGCCCGGCACCCGAGGAGTTTCCCGTCACGCGGCACATCGCGGTTTTCGACGCCGACGACCGCGCGGTGCACATGGGGTGTCTAATCGACAGCCCGCGCGCGGCGGCGGCACTTATCGTGCGGATCGCTCCCGGCACAGCGCAGGCGCCGGACACAGTCATGGACTGCGCACTGCATCTGTTCGCGCGCGAAACCATCGTCGATGCAGGGATCGCGCCGCTGACCTCGATGTTCCAGCACGCCGACATCGGCCCCGGTTTCATCGACGATTTCCGCCCCGCCGTGCACGACAGCGATGTGCTGGTGATGGATAATGGCGCGGGCGAACGTCTGTGGCGACCGCTGATGAACCCCGCGCAGGTGCAGCTTTCGGCCTTTGCCGACGACGGGCCGCGCCGCTTCGGGCTGTTGCAGTCCCCTGACAGCTTCGAGCGGTTCCGCGATGCCGAAGGCGCCTATCATCGCCGCCCTTCGGCGATGGTGGAGCCGCTGGGCGACTGGGGTGCAGGGGCGGTGATGCTGCTGGAAATTCCCACGATCGACGAATACGCCGACAATATCGTGGCGTTCTGGCGCCCCGCCGCGCCGCTGGAGCCGGGGCGCGCGCACCGCTTCGACTATCGCCTGCGCTGGCAGCCCGCCGGGCTGGAGGCATTGGCGCCGGGCGCGCATGCGTTTGCGCTGACGCCTGTGCGCAGCGCCTCGGGGGTAGAGCCGGTTTCGCGCGAGGGGCGGCTGTTCGTGATCGATTTCGCCCCCGCGCCGGGTGCTGCGCTGCCTGATGCAGGCGCATTGGCGCTGGATTTTGGCACGGTTGAAGGCGCGCGCATCGACGGGCAGGCGCTTTATCGCATGACTCCTGGCCTTTTGCGCGCCAGCTTCGTGCTGATCCCCGGGGACGGGCAGGGCGTGTCGGAATTGCGCCTGCGCCTGCGCGACCGCGACAGTGGTGCGGTGGCGGCGCCGGTGTGGATGTTTCGCTGGACGCGGGCGCGTGATGGCGGGGTCTGACACACCCGGGATCGTCTTCGCTGGCTGCGTCCACCTTGCGCAAAGGGCGGAAAAAGGCGGCATTTGGCGCGGTCTGCGCCCCCTCAGGTTGCAGTGCCGCCCGCGCGCCCTAGACTGATCTGAACAACGAAAACCTGCGAACAGGAGGGAACGATGTCGAAACTGATCTTATCGCGCCGTCACATGATGGGCCTTGGCCTTGGCGGTCTGGGGGCATGGGGGCTGGGCGCTGCCGGTCTGGGCCTGTTGCCGCGCGCGGCGTTGGCGCAACAGACCGATGTGGCGCTGCAACTGTCGTGGCTGCATTCGGTGCAGTTTGCGGGCAGTTATATCGCCTACGAACGCGGCTTCTGGGCCGACCGGGGCCTGAATGTGCGCCTTGATAGCGGCGGGCCGAACGCACCGGTGGAGCCGCCGGTGGTTTCGGGCACCGCGCTGGTGGGCATTTCCGCCGCCGACTATACCGCCGCCGCCGTGCAGCAGGGCGCGCCGTTCCGGATCATCGCCGTGGCGATGCAGAACAACCCGTTTGCCATCACCTCGTTGCCTGACAACCCGGTGAACGAACCCGGCGATCTGGAGGGCAAGCGCATCGGCATGCCCACCGCCAACACGCCTGTGCTGCGCACGCTGGCCACGCTCAACGGTGTGGATTTCGACGCGATCACCATTGTGCCCACGCAATATGATGCAGCCCCCCTGATCGCGGGCGAGGTGGATTGCCTGCTGAACTGGTCCACCGACATTCCGGTGTCCATGTATGTGCGCGGGATCGACAGCGTCACCATGCTGATGGCCGATTTCGGCTACACGCTGCATTCGCAGACTTACATCGCCACGGATGACTCCATCGCCAACCGCCGCGCCGAACTGGTGGCGCTGATCGCCGGCGAGGTGCAGGGCTGGGAAGAATACCGCCGCGATCTGGAGGCTGCGACCGATCTGACGCTGGCGCGTTTCCCCGATGCGGGGCTGGACCGCGACACGCAACTGGAACAGGCCCGCCGCCAGGTGCCGCTGATGTTCTCGGATCTGACCGACGAAAACGGCTTCGGCTGGTGGACGGACGATACCGTGGCCCAGAATATCGAAACGCTGGACCTTCTGGGCATGCCGGTGAGTGCCGACCTGTGGGACCGCTCGATCCTGGACGAGGTGCATGGCTGATACCCCCGCAAAGCGCGGCCCCGCGATCACCTGCGCGGGGCTGACCAAGGTCTTTGGCAGCGGCCCGGCGGCGGTCGAGGCGGTGGCGCCGCTGGACCTGAGCTTTGGCGCGGGCGAGATGACGGCGCTGGTCGGCCCCTCGGGGTGCGGCAAGTCCACGGTGTTGCGCATGGTCGCGGGGTTGGAGGTTCCCAGCGCGGGGACAATCACGCTGGACGGGGCAACCCCCGCCGACCTTCAGGGCGAGGGCGCGCTTGCGATGGCATTTCAGGATGCTTCGCTGCTGCCGTGGCGGTCGGTGCGCGGCAATGTGGCGCTGGCGCTGAAGCTGGCGCGCAAGCCCGTGGACCTGGCCGCGGTGGATGCGATGATCGCGCGCGTGGGGCTGGCGGGGTTCGAAGGCGCGCGGCCTGCCGAGCTTTCGGGCGGGATGCGCCAGCGCGCGGCGATTGCGCGCTGTCTGGTCACGCAGCCGCGCGTGTTGTTGCTGGATGAACCCTTTGGCGCGGTGGACGAACTGACCCGCGCGCGGCTGAACACGGACCTGCCTGCGCTGTGGCAGGCACAGGGCACTACCGCGCTGCTGGTCACGCATTCAGTGCGCGAAGCGGTGACGCTGGCGGACCGGGTCGTGGTGTTTTCATCGCGCCCGGCGCAGGTGGTGGCGGATTTGCGCGTGCCGCGCGCCCTGACCCCCGACTGCGCCGAAGGCCGCGCCCTGATGGCCGAGGTCAGCGCGGCGCTGTCGCAGGGCTGGGCGGACGATCCGGCCTCGGGCCGGCACGCGGCACAGTAAGGGGGCGCGATGGCGGACACCGCGACCATGCGCCTGCGTATCCCGCGGGTGTCGCGTCAGGGCATGCAGGCGCTGGCGGGCGCGCTGGCGGCGGTGGCGCTATGGGAACTGGCGGCGCAGTGGATGGCGGGCAGCTACCTGCTGGCCGGGCCGGTGGATGTGGCGCGCTATCTGCAGGCCAACAGCGGGCTGATGGCGCGCGCGCTGGCAATCACGCTGGAGAACGCGGCGTGGGGGTTCGTGGCGGGCAATCTGGCTGCCGTGCTGCTGGCGCTGGTGGTGGTGCTGGCCCCGCGCAGCCAGCCGGTGGTCGCGGCGCTTGCGCTGGTGGTGTTTTGTCTGCCGCTGGTGGCCACGGGGCCGATCCTGCGGGTGCTGTATGGCCCCGGGCCGGGGCCGCAGATTACGCTGGCGGCGCTGGCGGTCTACTACACCACCTTCATTCCGTTGATGGTGGGCCTGCGCGCGGCGCCCGCCAGCTGGTTCGACCTGATGCGCGTCTATGGGCGCGGGGCGTGGACGGCCTTCGTTCAGGTGCGGGTAATGGCGGCGTTGCCTTATTTGCTGGCGGGTTTGCAGATTGCGGCGCCTGCGGCATTTCTGGGCGCGATGGTGGGCGAATTCACCGGGGCCGAGCGTGGCATGGGCGTGCTGGCCCTGCGCGCCATGCGCGGACTGGATGTCGACGCGACATGGGCGTTGGCCACGGTGGCGGCGGCGGTGGCGATGCTGGCTTATGGCGCGCTGCGCTGGGTCGCCCGCGCGCTGGCGCCCGCGCGCCCCGAGGT
>SKKS01000470.1 GCA_007123625.1 Paracoccaceae bacterium | reverse complement strand
TGTGCCTGCGTCCACAGGGCAAGGGCCGATCCCTGTCCTGTGGACGCCGGGCGTATGCACTGGCCTGATCGTGCCGAATGCAGGGGCTTTGGCGCACGATCAGCGCTTTTCGACAGACGCGCCTGTCTTTGCCGCAGACCGCGGGTGGCCGCGGCGGCACCGCTCGGAGCAATAGCGCACTTCCTCCCAGACCTGCGCCCATTTGCGCCGCCACGCGAACGGGCGCCCGCAGGCGACACAGGTCTTTCTCGGCAGATCGCCTTTTTTGCGCATGGCTGGCATGGATGGCTCCGAGCGGGTGTCCCAAGCGCAGACATGCAGCGCAAGCGTTGCAGGACAAGCGCGCGATGCATTGCGGATGCATGCACAATCTGGCCAGACGCGCCAGAGCCTGCTACGATACAGGCAAAGCTGCGGCAAAAGCAGTGCAGGCAGACATACAGGCAAATACCGATGCACCCGATCGCGTGGACCCCGGGCACGCATGTCCTGGAATGGGCACAGACCGAAATCGACGGCCAGCGTGGCGCGCCGGCGCAATGGTTGCGCCCGGGCGCCGAATGGCGCTGGTTCGGGCGTGCACAGCGCATGGACCGCGCCGGTGATGTGCTTGAACTGGACATCTCGGGCCGCGAGCTTCAGACCGCGCCGCGACCGCGCCACGCGCGCGAGGTTGCGGCGCGGCTGAGCGGGCGCGAACGCGCTTGCCACTCCGTGATGGCGCAGGAACCCGTACCCGAACCGCCGCGCGACGGCTTTTTGCTGACCGACGGGCGCCGACGTTACGAGGCGCGGATCATCCGCAAGCCGGATGGCACCCCGCGCCTGATCGCGCTTTGGTCGGCACTGCCGCTGCCGGGCATGGCGTTGCGGATCGTGGCCCGCGCCCTGCCGCCGTCGGCGCGTTTGACACAGCGCATTTCGCCTGGGCTCAACGGGATTGCCGCTTTGGCAGGCGATGCCTTGATCGACACGCCCGATGGCCCGCGCGCGGCCGATGCACTGCGACCGGGGGATCTGGTGCTGACCCGCGACAGTGGCGCCCAGCCCTTGCGCTGGACAGGAACGCTTGCCCTTGCCGGGGGCGCACTGCGCCGCAGCCCCGCCCTGCGGCCCGTGCTTGTCGCGCCCGACGCGCTTGGCCCCGCCTGCCCGCACGAGCCACTGCGCCTGTCGCAGGAGCACAGGTTGCTGCTGGGCGGTGCGCGGGCGCAGGCGCTGTTTCATGATGCCGAGGTGCTGGTGCGCGCCGCCGATCTGGTCAACGGGCGCAGCATCCGCTTCGATGACGCCCCCGCAGGCCTGCGTTATGTGCAATTGCTGCTGGACCGCCACCATGTCCTGAGTGCCAACGGTGTGCCGGTCGAAAGCTTCCACCCGCGGCATGGCGCTGGGGCACTTGCGGATCGGAAGCCGCCGGACCCGGCGCGTGATTTCCTGTTCCGCGACGCCCCCGACGATTTCGGCCCCGAGGCACGGCGCTGCCTGTCGGCAGGCGAGGCCGCCTTGCTGGCGGCGTGAACCCGTTCCCAGACCGATGGTTTCGGCAAATTCTTGCGGGATCATATTAATTCCGTCGCACACGCCCTAAATACACTTGTGAGTTGCGGCTTGCATTTCTATGGCGGGCGCGCAGGACCAACGACGCGCGAAGGAAAGCGATCATGGATGACAGTGTGTTCCGCAGCTACGCCATCGACCGTTGGGGCCGGGGCATGCTGGGGCTGTGCGAAAACGGGGATCTGGGTTTGCTGGACCCTTCCCGCCCCGCCGCCGCCCCGACCAGCCTTCCGGTGCTGCTGGACAATATGCGCGCGCGCGGGATCGACACACCTCTGATCCTGCGCGTGGGCGCCTTTCTGCGCCGGTCGCTCGATGACCTCAACGGCGCCTTTGCCCGCGCTATCGCTACCGCCGGGTACAAGAGCGTCTATCGCGGGGTGTTTCCGATCAAGGTCAACCAGCAGGCAGGTGTGGTAGACCGAATCCTTGACTATGGCCGCGCCTATGGCTTTGGGCTGGAGGCTGGAAGCAAGCCTGAACTGATCCTGGCGTTGTCGCGCGACCTTCCCGAAGGCGCGCTGCTGATCTGCAACGGGATCAAGGACGCCGAATATGTCCGGCTGGGCATTCTGGCGCGCAAGGCGGGCATCAACTGCGTCCTGGTGATCGAAAGCCCGGGCGAGCTGGACACCGTCATCGCCGAAGCGAAGCGGCTGGGCGAGAAGCCCATGCTGGGCGTGCGCATCAAGCTGACCCGGCGCGTCAGCGGCAACTGGGCCGACAGCTCGGGCGACCGCTCGACCTTTGGCCTGACCACCAAGGAAGTGGTGGACATGCTTGAGAAGCTGCGCGCGCAGGACATGCTGGATTGCCTTACGCTGCAGCATTCGCATCTGGGCAGCCAGGTGCCGCAGATCATGGACATCCGCCAGGCCGTGGACGAAGCCTGCCGCTTCTTCACCGAACTGCGCCGCCTTGGTGCGCCGCTGGAATACCTCGATCTGGGCGGTGGTCTTGGCATCGACTACACCGGCGAGGCGCGCGCCACCGACAATTCCATGAACTACACGCTGGACGAATACTGCACCAACATCGTGGAAACCGTGATCTACGCCATGGACGAGGCCGACCAGCCCCACCCCGTACTGGTCACCGAAAGCGGTCGCGCCATTGTCGCGCATTCGTCGATCCTGATTTCGGACATTCTGGAAGCCAGCTACTTCGACCGCTCCGAACCGATAAGCCCGGAACCTGACGACCACCACATGTTGTCGGACATGGCGGCGATCACCGGATACCTGTCGCCGCGCCGGGTGCAGGAGTGCCTTAACGACGCTGAATATTACCGCGAGGAACTGCGCGCCCTGTTCCGTCGGGGCGTGATCGACATCGAACAGGTGGCCCGCGCCGAACAGATCTTCCTGTATGTGGTCGGGCGGATCAAGGATCTGGTCGCGCAATCGGACAATGTCTCGCCCGAGGTTCTGGAAGAGCTCAATGAGCACCGCGACATCTATCGCGCCAATTTCTCGTTGTTCCAGTCGCTGCCCGATGTCTGGGCCATCGATCAGGTGCTGCCCATCGCCCCTCTGCAGCGCCTGAACGAAAAACCGGGCCGCCGCGCGATCCTGTCCGACATTACCTGCGACAGCGACGGAAAGATCAACCAGTTCGTGCTGGAAGACGGGATCGACAATGCTTTGCCAATCCATGAGCTTCGCGCCACAGAGCGTTATTACATAGGCGTTTTTCTGGTTGGCGCGTATCAGGAAACACTGGGCGATCTGCACAACCTGTTCGGCGACACCAATGTGGTGACGGTCGACTTCAACGCCGAAGGAATCCTGGAACTGGAGCATGAGGTCGAAGGCGACACCGTGGCCGAGGTTCTGTCGGCGGTCGAATACGAGCCGCGCCAGTGCCTTGATGCCTTCAAGGGCATCGTGGAGCGCGCCGTGCGCTCGGGCCGGATCAACCCCGGCCAGCGCCGCATCCTGATGGAAACCTACCGCGAGTCGCTGAACGGCTATACCTATTATGAACACCTGCACGAGGAGGAATCCCATGGCTGATACGAACAAGGACGTTCTGGTGATCGGCGCCGGGGGCGTAGCTTCGGTCACGCTGCACAAGATGGCGATGAACCGCGACCTGTTTCCGGGCCGTATTGCCGTCGCCAGCCGCACGCTGAGCAAATGCGAGGCGATTGCCGAATCGGTCAAGGCACGCACGGGCCAGATGATCGAAACCTATCAGATCGACGCCGATGACGTGGACGCGACCGTGGCGCTGATCGAAACGGTGAAGCCCGCGCTACTGGTGAATCTGGCGCTGCCCTATCAGGATCTGGCGCTGATGGCGGCCTGCCTGCGCACCGGCGTGCATTACCTGGACACTGCGAATTACGAGCCCCCCGAGGAAGCGAAATTCGAGTATTCGCACCAGTGGAAGCTGCATGACGAGTTTGTGAAGGCGGGCTTGATGGCCACGCTTGGCGTGGGCTTCGACCCCGGCGTGACCAGCATTTTCGCCGCCTATGTGCGCAAGCACCACCTGTCCGGTATCCGGCTGATTGATATTCTGGATTGCAACGGCGGCGATCACGGGCACCCGTTCGCGACCAACTTCAACCCGGAAATCAACATCCGCGAAGTGACAGCCGAGGTGAAGCACTGGGAAAACGGCGGCTGGGTGACCAGCCCGGCCATGTCCACCAGGGTCGAATTCGACTTCGATCAGGTCGGGCCGAAGAACATGTATCTGATGTATCATGAGGAACTGGAATCGCTCGTGACCCACTTCCCCGA
>SKKS01000055.1 GCA_007123625.1 Paracoccaceae bacterium | reverse complement strand
TGCCGCCCGCACAGCTGCCCGTGCCCGTCGCTTCCAGACCATCTGTGCATAAATGTCCCGGGGGGAGGCGCGCGGCACGCGCGACGGGGGGCAGCGCCCCCCTTAAACATCCGCTTTCAGACCGCGCCGCGGGGCAGGGGCGTCGCGTGGGCGTCATAGGCCGACCAGTCCGCGATATCGGGATAGAACTGCCGCCGCCAGGCCCGCACCTTCGGGTTCATGAACCGCCGCCACAGGGGCGGGATCATCGCCAGCGTGGTCAGCGCGGGATAGCCATAAGGCAGCTGTGGCGCGGCGTCCTCGGCATATGTCTGCAACAGCGGAAAGCGCCGCTCGGGCTTGTAATGATGGTCCGAATGGCGCTGCAGGTTGATCATCAGCCAGTTCGATGCCCGGTGCGCCGCGTTCCAGCTGTGATGCGGGCGCACGGGCTCGTAGCGGCCGTCGCCCAGGTGCCGACGGGTCAGGCCATAGTGTTCGATGTAGTTTGTCAGCTCCAGCTGCCAGATCGCGATGAAGGCCTGCCACACGAACAACCCCAGCCCCGCCCATCCGCCGATCCACAACGCCAGCGCCAGAAACCCGCCCTGCAGTGCGGCGTAACGCCAGAACGGGTTCCGCCAGTGCCAGACCGGCAACCCTCCCCGCGCCAGCATCGCCGCCTCGGCGCGCCAGGCCGAGGGCGGGCAATCGCGCAGCACGCGCCAGAAATAGGCTTGGAACCCTTCGCCCAGCCGCGCCGTGACCGGGTCGCGCGGCGTGCCGACCCAGGAATGATGCACCAGCAGATGCTCGGACCGGAAATGGCTGTACAGCACCGAAGCCAGCAGCAAATCGCCCAGCCAGCGTTCCAGCTTCGTGCGCTGGTGCAGCAATTCGTGGGAATAGACGATGCCGATCACCCCGGACATGACGCCGACGCCAAAGAACAGCGTCACCACCTCGAACCAATGAAGGTGATCGCTCACCGATACCCACCACAGCGCGCCGAAGATCACCACGAACTGCACCGGAAACCAGATCAGGGTGATCGCCCGGTACCAGAACAGATCGCTCAGTGGCGTTTCCACGTCCGGGTTGTCCGTGCTCACCCCGGTCAGGAAATCCATTGCCGTGAACACGCCCCAGCCATAGACGGGTATCGTCAGCAGCCACCACCCGCCCCAAAGCGCGCCTGCGGCGATCAGCGGCACAAAGCCCAGGCTGACCCAGAAGGGCAGCGCGGCGCTCAGCCTGCGGAACTGTTCGGGGGTCATGGACGGGTCACCTGTTGACACTACGCTGCACATATAGCGTGTCGTGTGGCCCGGTGCATCCCCGCGATGCTGCGACACCTCAGCGCTTGTACTTGCCCACCAGCCCCGCCATCAGATCCGGCTGCACCACCTCGATCCAGTATCCATCGGGGTCCTTGATGAAGGCGATCTCCTTGATCCCGCCTTCGCCCAGCTTCTTCTGGAAGGTCACGCCAAGGCGCTCGAATCGTGCGCAGGCGGCGGCAATGTCGGGCACGGCGATGCAGATATGGCCGAACCCCTTGGGGTCGGTGTTGCCCGAATGCATTTCTTCGGCATCGTTCTCGGTGTCCCAGTTGTGGGTCAATTCCAGCAGCCCCGCGCGGGCGAATGTCGCCTCGATCGATCCGTCTGCGCGGTCTGCATGCCCACGTGGTTGCAGGAAATAGAGCGAGAATTTCCATTCCTGGAAATCCAGCCGCGTCACCTGCCGGAACCCCAGCACCCGCTCATAGAAATCGAGCGACCGCGCCGGGTCCTTGATCCGTAGCATGGTGTGGGTCAGCACATACCTGTCGGTTTCGCCGCCATCGGGGTGATCCGTTGCCTCCGCCATGAATTTTGCCTCCTTCTCGTGAACATCCCGTTAGATCGCAAAGAAACTATTCCGGGGGTGGAGAGCGTGCAAGCCGGGGGCAAGGGTTCCTTTGCATGCCGGTCTTGAACGCAATGCTTCAGGGCGCCGAGGCGGTTTTGGCTGTGTCCGGTGCCGCGCTTGCATCGCGGTTTTTCGGGCGGTCGTCTGGGCGGTTTCGCGCAGGTCCGCGCAGTGGTATGCGAAGGGACAGCGCGCGGGTTGCGCGCCCCGGGGTGCCGGGCTTCAGAGGACGGGTACGCATGAAGATCATCGTCTGCGGTGCGGGGCAAGTGGGCTGGCAGATCGCCCGCCATCTGTCGGGCGAGGCCAACGAAGTGACCGTGGTGGACAACAACCCCGCGCTGGTGCGCCGTGCTGCCGATACGCTCGATGTGATGGGGATCACCGGCTTTGCCAGCCATCCGCATGTGTTGGAAGCCGCCGGCGCCGCCGATGCCGACATGCTGATCGCCGCCACCCATTCCGATGAGGTGAACATGGTCACCTGTCAGGTGGCGCATTCGGTGTTCAACGTCACCCGCAAGATCGCGCGGCTGCGCGAACAGACGTATCTGGAACCGCAGTACGCGACGTTGTTCACCCGCGCCAACATGCCCATCGACGTGGTCATCAGCCCCGAGCGCGAGGTATCGCGCGCCGCACTCAAACGGTTGATGTATTCCTCGACCTTCGATGTCGAGGAATTTCTTGACGGGCGCGGTCAGTTGCTGGGGCTGGCGCTTGATGCCGATTGCCCGGTGCTGAACACGCCCCTGCGGCAGTTGACCGAGCTGTTTTCGACCCTGCGCGCGACCGTGGTAGGGGTGCGGCGGGGCAAGCGGCTGTTCGCGCCCGAGCCGATGGACCAGTTGTTCGAGGGCGACGCCATCTATGTCTTCGTCGAGCTGTCGGATACCGCGCGCACGCTCGAGATCTTTGGCAAACCCGCGCCCGACCTGCGCCGCGTGGTCATCGTGGGGGCGGGGAATGTCGGCCTGTCGGTGGCGCAACTTCTCGAGGCACGCCCCGAGCGGATTCGCATGAAGATGATCGAGCGCAGCCGCGAGCGCGCCGAGGCCGCTGCCGACGCGCTGGAACGTACCATCGTTCTGCGCGGCGATGGCATGGACAGTGACCTTCTGACCGAGGCCGAGGTCGCGCGCGCCGATGCGATCCTTGTGGTCACCGACGATGACAAGACCAACATGTTGGTCCCGGTGCGGGCCAAGGCGCTGGGCTGTCCACTGTCGATCGCGTTGATCAACGACCCGTCGCTGGTCGAGCTCGCCCGCCCGCTGGGGATCGACGCGTATATCAACCCGCGCGCGACCACCGTGTCATCGATCCTGCGCCATGTGCGCCACGGGCGCGTGCGGTCGGTCTATTCCATCGGCGAGAACGAGGCCGAGGTGATCGAGGCGCAGGTGCTGTCCACCTCGCCACTGTCGGGCCAGCGGGTGCGCGACATCGATTTCCCCGAGGGCGCGCTGCTGGCCGGCATTCTGCGCAAGGCTCAGTTCATCCGCCCCATGGGCGAAACCCGGCTGGAAGACGGGGACGTGGTGGTGATCTTCACCCTGTCGGGCGATGTGGCGGCGGTCGAGCACCTGTTGCAGGTTGCGGTCGAGTATTTCTGAATGCCGGGGTTTCTGCGCAAGGCGCGAATTCTGCCGTTGCTGATCGGGCTGATGGGCCTTGCCATGCTGGCGCCTGCCGCAATGGGCTTTGCCGGGGGCGAGGCTGCGACCGGGCGCGCGTTCCTGTATCCCGCGATCCTGATCATCGTGCTGGCCCTGTTCACGATCCTTGCGACCTCGATCCCGGTGGGGCGGAGGGCCGGCGCGGTGTGGCTGGATCATCCGCCGATCCTGTTGCTGCTGGTCTATGTATTCCTGCCGATGCTGATGGCGGTGCCTCTGGTCGAGGCTGTACCGGGGCTGCGCTTCGGCATGGCGTGGTTCGAGATGGTGTCCAGCTTCACCACCACTGGCGCCACCGTTTTCGACGCGCCCCGCCAGATCCCCGATGCGGTCCATCTGTGGCGGGGGCTGGCGGGGTGGATGGGCGGCGCCTTCGTGCTCAGCGCGCTGGTCGTTCTGGCAGGCGAGATGTCGGGCGGCGGGCTGGCACCGGGCCAGGACCCGCGCGGGACCGATCCGCAGGGGCGTGGAAAAGGGATTTCCCTGCGGGGAAAGCTGCGTCATGCCCGGACAGACGAAGACAGCGCCGATGCGCGCGCGCCCGTCCTGCGCGCGGCAAGCGCGGTGCTGCCGGTCTATGCGCTGATCACGGCGCTGGCCTGGATGGGGCTGGTCATTGCCGGAAATTCGGCGTTTCTGGCGCTCATGCAGGCGATGGCGGCGCTTTCGACCTCTGGGATCGTGCCGGGGCGAGGGCCGGGACCAGCGGGGTTCGGGGCCGAGCTGATCCTGCTGCTGGCGCTCCTGCCGGCGCTG